>JBMYJV010000257.1:0-500 GCA_049594755.1 Candidatus Poseidoniaceae archaeon | reverse complement strand
CGACAGTCATTCGAATCGATCGAAGACGTAGTTCTTCGTCCTGTTCAGGAACACGAAGCATGGTTGACCATTCAATACCAACCGGTAGACTGCTGAATCCTTCGGATTCCATAGCCACCAATCCAGCGTTCTGGAATCCTGCTTCAATCAACATTGGAAGTGCTTCAAGCAAGACATCTTCTCCATTTCGCTCGTGAGCGAATTGATCTGTTGCTGGCAACTGATGACGCATCAAAGCAATTCCATCGACACCTGGCTGTGACGCATCCCCAACACCACGCAGAACACCACCATGTGATTGGAAGCGAGGTCCGTGGAAATATCGCAAATAGATGAAGGATGCATGATGCTCAAGTCGTCCCGGTGGAGGTGTTCCAACCATTGGAAGTTCTGTGATTTCCGATTGCAAAAACGCACTCAAATCATCCGATTTCTTGACCAATCGGACGAGGGCCTCATGATGCTCACGCTCACCGAACACAACACCTTCTGAGTTGCTC
>JBMYJV010000256.1:244-501 GCA_049594755.1 Candidatus Poseidoniaceae archaeon | reverse complement strand
AATCCAATCTTCGCCGTCGCCTCGAATCGTTTGATGTGATGATCGATGAAGAGCTTCGAAAGAATCTGATGAAGACGCTGAAACCCGAGACGCGAGTTGTCGAAAGTTTGGGTGGTTTAGCAGGGGCTCTCGTGCCTCACATGGACATGGAAGCCATCATTCGTCAAGATGAGGAATGAGATCATTCGTTCGGTGGAACGACACGCCCGTCCTCTTTGACGGTGTTCAAGACCACCTGTGTAAAGGAGCGCTGAACA
>JBMYJV010000256.1:0-234 GCA_049594755.1 Candidatus Poseidoniaceae archaeon | reverse complement strand
CGTCTTGGTCAAATCGTCGAGGTCTTTTCGGCCGCGAACGCGTGCAAGTACCATCGAATCGTAATCGCCCGTCACATCGTACACAGCGAAGACACGAGGGTCTGCAGCGATTTGTTGTTGAACATCGATCATCGATCCTTTCTGAATACGTAGTCCTGTGATGACGGTCATGGTCCAACCGATGCTTTCCGCATCGAGAAGAACGGTGTAACCTTTGATGACACCCATCTCTTC
>JBMYJV010000255.1:0-503 GCA_049594755.1 Candidatus Poseidoniaceae archaeon | reverse complement strand
CGACGTCGAAGCACGCCTCAACCCAAGCGAAGAAGAGCAATGGGATGGCCGTATTCATTACATTGACATGGATGCAAGCAACATTCAAGGCGGCTTGGGCCAAATGATATCCAACTTCAACAGTCCATTTTTCATGGGAATCGACCGCTTCCAACGCGCACGTGATACCGGCTCAATTTATGCATGGGTTTCACAAACGAACGATCCATTCCACTACACATACGAACCACACCAATGGAATGCTGAATTCGAACCGGAAATTCGAATGCAGGATTCAGGTATCGACGTTGTTACCCTCTACGATTTCGATCGACATGCTGGTGGTTGGGGAGCCAATCACAATTCCTACAGGAATGCGACGTTCACATTACCAGAGAATATGTCATCGTACGACACACTCGAAGTGTTTCATGAACATGCCTGTGATGAGAGAGCCAATCGGTATCAAAAGAGCGATGGAAGCTACGGAGGATGCCATGAATGGGATTATCTCGCACATCTGT
>JBMYJV010000254.1:0-517 GCA_049594755.1 Candidatus Poseidoniaceae archaeon | reverse complement strand
GCGCTTACCTAAAGCGAATTCAGCGATAACTAATGGAATAGACCAAACGAATAGGAAGAACAACCACGGAATTAGAAATGTTCCACCGTCATTTGCGCCTACCATTCTCGGGAAACGCCAAATGTTTCCAGTACCGATTGCAGCTCCGATTGCAGCGAAAATTAGCCCCATTCTGCCACTGAACTCGTCAGAGGTTTGGCTCATGAGGAAGCCTCCTCCACGAACTCAGCGTCCAGAATCGCATCTTTCATTGCTTCATCAGCCATCATCATGCGCAGACAAACACCAAGTCCTCCCCAAACGAATACAGCGATTGTTAGGAATAGCATCAAAGAGCCGTAGATGTTACCATATGGTGCCCTATAGTCGATTTTAATTTCGTGATAAGCCGAGTTCTGAGGGTACTCAATCTTTTGAGTTCCTCCAAGTGTTGAAACCATTGCTTTGTAGTGTAGGAACCCTGTCTCATCATCTTCAATCGGCAGGTTTGCAGCGACAACGTATCCTTGACCGCTCT
>JBMYJV010000253.1:0-522 GCA_049594755.1 Candidatus Poseidoniaceae archaeon | reverse complement strand
GTATGTTCTGGTGATGTGTCGATTGGATAAGCAACACCTTGGCATGAACAATCGACATACATTACGTAGCGTCGACGCCCCTCGTGGTCAAAAATGGCTGAAGGATTGTATATCTCGTTCGAAACACGTATGCTTCTGCGAATGGAGAATTCAAGATAGGCAATCATCAAACTAAGGAGGATGATATTGACCCCGTTCCATCGTCCTGGAAGTGAGAGAAAGAGTACGAGACCACCGATTCCGAGCAAACGAATTCGCCACCAATCCTGATTGTTCTCGGTGATGAGACCAAGTGCTCCAGATGTTATTGTTGCAAATGCGAGGATGTATGTGATGAGAAGCCCCCAAAAGATCGATAGGCTCAGAACAAACAGGGAAACGGCATCATACTGGGCGGTTAATCCCATGTCGGAATGGATGGAATCACCAACATCATACAGCTTCGGAATGAACACGTAAAACAAAACGAACAATGTGAAGTAGCCCAGTGTTGCGGAAGAGAGCATCCAACGCTTCAACATA
>JBMYJV010000252.1:0-528 GCA_049594755.1 Candidatus Poseidoniaceae archaeon | reverse complement strand
AGACCTTCCAAGAGATGAAGCCGTTCATGGGTGGAGGCGATATGATCGAGACGGTAACGCTCGAGGGATCCACCTACCAAACCAATGAGCACCGATTTGAGGCAGGAACACCTCGAATTGCAGAAGCCATTGGATGGAAATCTGCACTTGACTATCTCGGACAATTAAATCTCGATGAGCAGCATCAGCGTCTTCTTGATATCGCTCGATACGTTGCCAATGAACTTCGCTCTCTCGGCATGACAGTGTACGGGCGACACGATGACAACGATTCATCGGTTGTATCCTTCTTGCATCCAACGCTCCACAGTGAGGATTTTGCACATCTCCTCGATGCACGAGGCGTAGCGGTCCGGACAGGGCATCACTGTGCCCAACCGTTGTTGAACCGACTTGGTATTAGCGGGACGGTTCGTGCATCGTTCTACATCTACAACACCATGGAAGATGCTGAAGAATTCTTGACGCACCTCCGAGATATTTTGGAGCGATTCGCATGACGTATCCTGAGCAACTCTCGGAATTGAT
>JBMYJV010000251.1:0-528 GCA_049594755.1 Candidatus Poseidoniaceae archaeon | reverse complement strand
AGACCTTCCAAGAGATGAAGCCGTTCATGGGTGGAGGCGATATGATCGAGACGGTGACGCTCGAGGGATCTACCTACCAGACCAATGAGCACCGATTTGAGGCAGGAACGCCTCGAATTGCTGAAGCCATTGGCTGGAAATCTGCACTTGACTATCTCGGAAATTTAGACCTCGATGAGCAACATCAGCGTCTTCTTGAGATTGCTCGATACGTTGCCGACGAACTTCGCTCTCTCGGCATGACGGTGTATGGAAGGCACGATGACAATGACTCATCGGTTGTTTCCTTCTTGCATCCAACGCTCCATAGCGAGGATTTTGCACATCTCCTCGATGCACGAGGCGTAGCGGTCCGGACGGGGCATCACTGTGCTCAACCGTTGTTGAATCGACTCGGTATCAGCGGGACAGTCCGTGCATCGTTCTACATTTACAACACCATGGAGGATGCTGAAGAATTCTTGACGCACCTTCGAGATATTTTGGAGCGATTCGCATGACGTATCCTGAGCAACTCTCGGAATTGAT
>JBMYJV010000250.1:0-536 GCA_049594755.1 Candidatus Poseidoniaceae archaeon | reverse complement strand
TCGATGTCCATAAACAGAACATAGCCGGGATCTTGCTTGCTCATTCCACTACCTTCTGCGCCATCACCAGCGATTGCTACTGCAACCAATCCGTTGTGTACGTCAACGCTATTCGGTTCACCATTCGTCACCGAAACTCGATGAACAAGAGATGGATTTGTGGGGTCTGCCATGTCCAAGATATCAATTGAGCCTGTTACAGCATTAACGACGAAACTACGATCGCTTCCAGCATCGTATGCTGAGATTTCGCTGGCTCCTTCGCCAAGACCGCTGTCGTATTCTCCAACAACGCGCCAGGTTACAGCAGATTCTTGTGATTTTACGATATACTCTGAATCACAATCCATTGCAATGTTGGCTCCAGTATCACTTGCCAAGCAGTATCCGTTTTCGCCATCGGTACCATTTGTACCGTCAACACCGCTGGAACCATCAGCACCATCAGCACCGTCTTGGCCATCTGCGCCGTTCGCACCATCATTGCCATTGGCTCCGTCAGTACCATTGCATGCATGATGTGTGTTGTCTCGCTC
>JBMYJV010000249.1:0-561 GCA_049594755.1 Candidatus Poseidoniaceae archaeon | reverse complement strand
ACCGACTGAAAATGAAACAGGTGAAATTCCAGAAAATTCAAAATCAGATGCTGAATTTGAAACTTGGATGTTGGTTTCAGCAATCGGAGTAGTTTCATTACTCGGTGCCATCTTGGCACCATTCATTTTCAAAAATGAAGAAGATGATTGAGTTCATTTCTGATACCAAGTTCTTGCTTAGTAGTTTCATCAGTCAACAAATCGTTCTTCTTGAGGTTGGATGGGTTGATGTAGAAGACCGACTAAACAGGTTAAATGAATTGAATGGGTTGTTGAAACTCTCCTGTTGATTCCATCAACAAATAGCAATCGGATGTGTTGAATGGGTTAATCCGAATACCCTTCCAACAGGTTTGACCCTGTTTAATGGGCTTTGCGTGGGTCTGTTTGTTCGCTACCCTTGCAATAGACGTATCATCAAAGGGTATACAGAGGGCATTCAAACTATCTTTACAATGCATTTACCTTTTGCACGACCAGAGAAAGAACGATCGAATGCTCCTTGCCAACCGTCTTTGTCATCTTCAGAATGGAAATCCCAAACACCATCGAGAACTGGTT
>JBMYJV010000248.1:0-562 GCA_049594755.1 Candidatus Poseidoniaceae archaeon | reverse complement strand
ACAAGCAGGTAAAATTGGTATAGGCGAAGGGCAAGGTATCACAGGCTTTGTGTTAGGATATCTTACTATCATAGGTTATGTGATTGTTTTTCTTTTCTGGGGAGCCATCATAGATGAACTGTACTTTTGATAAAACATCACAACTATCCTCAAAATAAAGAGGTTGAAGGGAACACCTTGATTATCGTGGAAGTCGACAGACCACCATGACGATTGATGCACAAAAGCCACCTCCATCGGTCGTTATTCAACCGGCCAAGGTACAGGAACCCGCATCATCCCAACCAACATTGGCTGGCCAGGTCAAGGCTTTCCCTACCAATCAAATCATTCTCCAACAAGGTCCAATTTCGAATGGAATGGCAAATTCAGGTCTTGTTCTCGGGGTTTTCGGAATCGGTTCGATACTTCTAGCCCCCCTGACGGAGGGAGGCACCTGTCTTGTTGCCTGGTTGTTCGGTCTTCTTGGCATCATCTTTGGTCACATTGGAGCCGCAAGAGGCAAGCAAATCGGTATTGGCCGGGCGCAGGGTATCATTGGTTTGACCCTTGGCTACATTAC
>JBMYJV010000247.1:0-583 GCA_049594755.1 Candidatus Poseidoniaceae archaeon | reverse complement strand
ACAAGCATGTGCGAAGTCTTCTCTTAGCAGTGCTCCTCCTCGTTGCGCCTCTTCCACTCGGAGATGTGAATGATGAGACGTTCTACTCTGGCGAAGAAGCCATTCTACGCCTTCCAGAAGGTCAAGTATGGGAGCAATCCGACTGGGATATGTTGAGCAATTTTGGTTTCACGCCGCTACGTTCGATTTCTCCATCTGAACTGCTCGTTTGGAAGTCGGAAGGGGGGGCGTATCATCCAACTGCCAGTGAATTAAATGCTGAAAGGGCAGTATGGAAATCGCCTCCACTTGATGGTCAAACGGTTCGAGTTGTTCTTGAACCTGGACTTCCGTCTAGCGTTGTCAATGATATTCATGGTCAAATTCAACTCTTCGGGAACAGCCTTGTAGGCTCAGTTGATGATGGCTATTTGCCATTCATCGAGATAACATGGGCTTCCAACTTGGATATGAGTTGGTTCGCCAACATTGACGGCGTCCTTTGGCTGGAGTCGGTTTTACCAACAAGTGGGCGAAATCTCGATTCTGGATCGATTCTCTCAGGATCCGCTACGGAAACGTACCCTGCTGCTTGGACATTTGG
>JBMYJV010000246.1:0-589 GCA_049594755.1 Candidatus Poseidoniaceae archaeon | reverse complement strand
TGTCGACGTTCCGGTCGCCTGGATTTTTCCTCTTGTCGACACCGAACGAATCAACAGGTTCGTAGTCTTTCAAGAGCCAATCAATGGTGAAACCAGCAGCGTTTGAGATTCGAATCCAAGAGTTGAATCGAACAGCAGGACAATACCAATTAAATCCAGCACTGACGCCTGTTGCGTTCCATTCATTGACTTTGTATGACTCATCGCAACCTTCGTACTTGATGTTCTGACCATCTTCCGTCGGAATTCCGTCTTTGGTGACTTGCCAGGAGGTATTTTCAGCTCCTTGAGTATCAAACTCGGTCGGGTCAAAATAATCGGATGTACCACTGACACTGGTGCCCGACATAAATGGCATGTACCATTGATCCCCCGTCCTCATTGGGAAATCGTATTTTTCCTTTGGTGGGTCGTAATACGTATCGAATGAGATTGTGGCGAGTTTCTGAGATAAGAAGCCAAGATTGAATGGTGCAAAGTCAACGTCCAATTCAAACTCCGAATTGATGACTGCAAGGTCTCGGACACGTACAATATCTTCGCCAGTATAATCGATGTCAAGACGTCCGCTAACACTCTCGAGGGTGGC
>JBMYJV010000245.1:0-608 GCA_049594755.1 Candidatus Poseidoniaceae archaeon | reverse complement strand
ATGGTGCTGATGGTGCTGATGGTGCTGATGGTGCTGATGGTGCTGATGGTGCTGATGGTGCTGACGGTGCAGATGCGATTGGATGTGGCGTAAATGTTCTACACGACTCACACTACAACAGCGTTGTAGACTGCCGTAGTTCCAAAACTTACAGACACGATGAATCCTCAAAATACACGTGGGTAGAAATCGGAAGTTACCAAGCATCCCCAGAGGGATGTGACATGGGAGAAGATGAGTGTGAAGGATACGCAGAAATCGTAACTTATGATTCTGATTCCAACACTGCATTTTATGTCAACGCTGTTGATTCCTCAGTCGACATGATTTCTCTCGACGATCCAAGCTCTCCGACAATGGTACAGAGAATAGACGTTTCTTCCTATGGAGAACCAAACAGCATCGCAATAAGTAACGGAATAGTTGCTATGGCAGTTGCGAATGGTGCAGACGATATGGCAAATGGTTACATTTTAACATATTCTACTGATGGAACCTTCCTGAATTCATACACAGCTGGCGTTCTACCAGACATGGTCACTTTCACTCACAGTGGAGAATACATTCTTTCGGCAAACGAAGGCCAACCAAACGATGACTACGATGTG
>JBMYJV010000244.1:0-612 GCA_049594755.1 Candidatus Poseidoniaceae archaeon | reverse complement strand
ATATGCCGGTAAATCAAGACTGGATTTCAGTTCGCGGTGCGCGAACCCACAATCTGCAAGATATTGATGTGCAGTTGCCAAGAGGGCAATTTGTTGTCATTTCAGGAGTTTCAGGCTCCGGTAAATCCAGTCTTGCCTTTGATACACTTTACGCAGAAGGCCAACGCCGTTATGTCGAATCACTTTCCTCCTACGCTCGACAATTTATTGGACAGATGAAAAAAGCAGATTGTGATGGAATCGAAGGCCTCTCACCTGCTATTTCGATCGACCAAAAACAGGGTTCTCACAATCCGCGATCAACCGTTGCCACTGTAACGGAAATCCAAGATTATCTGCGGCTTTTATGGGCAAGAATTGGAAAACCTCACTGTCCGGATTGTGGCAAAGAAGTTGCTCGTCGGACGGTTCAGGAAATCGTTGATGACATCATGTGGAATTTTGAACAACATACGATTGCTGTTTGGAGTCCAGTTGTTCGTGCTCGAAAAGGAACGCACGCTGAATTGTTCAAGCAATTCGTTGAACAGGGTTACATGAATGGGCGAGTCAATGGCCATGATGCAGACTTCGAAAATCCACCATCATTGGACAAAAATTTCCGTCACGATA
>JBMYJV010000243.1:0-623 GCA_049594755.1 Candidatus Poseidoniaceae archaeon | reverse complement strand
TATTTCGATGGCCATTGGAAGCAGCGACCATCCTTGGTTGACCGATTCCGATCACATTTTGCTTTCGCAAGATACGGAAATCGAACAGGTTGATGGAAGAGATGGGCCAATTGAACCTCTCGTACCTGTGGCGATGAGCCTTCGAATATCGAACATATCTCGCGTCTTCCAATCCTACGACCCTGTAACAAGCATCCGAGCCCTTGAATTAGGTGGTCAACAATCTGGAGCGCTCCTTGTTGGTCACATACGTCACTCTGGCACGGACTTTTCAGATGTAACAGCCCAGTCTGCCATGATATCAAATCGGCCAGGTCTGTTGAGCGTTGTCCAAGATCCTGCTAAGCTTGTATACACGGCCAGTGAACCGATTGGAACCATCACCTATGGCGGTGAGCAAGGTGCTCAGCGGAACGCCATTCGTCTCGAAGGCTTACCCGCAGCCTTCCAATTGAATCTTGGCGATTCGGTCGGTTTCCAAGCGGATACGCCGATTACATCGATTATGGTGCAAATGACCAATGCGACAACACCTCTGACGATGGATGGAGATCACTTCCGTTTCTGGGTGGATGCCGATCAGGCTCAGGCTTCATTGAGTGCAAAAATATCCAATGTTCAAT
>JBMYJV010000242.1:0-637 GCA_049594755.1 Candidatus Poseidoniaceae archaeon | reverse complement strand
AACTGAGCATGCTTGGTGGTGAATCCGAAGGACCAGTTCAGCGATTGAACCCAGTCGTGACCGGGCTGAAAGAGACGCTCAACTCACTGCAAACACCTGCAAGTGTTGCTTCTGACTACGACAACGCCGGTGAAATGCTTGAAGCACTCTCTCTTAAGGCAGAGCAACTCTATTGCGATCAATCATCGCTTATTGCGAATCAAAATCTTCTAGAAATCCTTCGAACACAGGCTGCAATCCGCATGGCACAAGCCTACGTTCAATCTGCTTCGATGCGAACCGAATCGCGAGGCCTGCACCAACGCTCAGATTTCCCAGATATTGACAATGAGCAACTTCACCACAATCTCGTCTTTGCAGATGGGACAAACACAACACTTGCGTTGCGAAAAGGACCATCTGGAAATTGGATTCTTCCTCCTTCCGCTGCGGTTTGATTATTTGTTCGGGCTGCTTCGCCCAACCATGGCAGAACCAACGTTGTTTGAACGCATTCTGTCAGGAGAGATTCCCTCGCACAAGATTGGAGAAGGTGAAGGGTGGTACGCTTTCCTCGATATCTTTCCAAGAAGAGAAGGCCACACACTGGTCATTCCAACAACACCAGTCCAACGACTTGCTCAACTTGATGAGCGTG
>JBMYJV010000241.1:0-648 GCA_049594755.1 Candidatus Poseidoniaceae archaeon | reverse complement strand
TTCCTGCGACCCGGGTTCAATTCCCGGAGCGGGCGCCTCACTCATCTCTCTGATGAACCGTCACAGTGCCACACACTCGGCACCAGACCTTGATACCATCAATTCGTGGGGTTGCCCCTGCGATGTCGATGCTTGCTCCACATTGGCATTGGACAACATTGCGCATGGACCTCCCAACGCTTCGACGTTCATGAATTCAGCGCTTGTTTTGGTTTGACAACACCAATTCGTATCGAAACATGGCTTTTGCAGTTGAGAATCCTTTGATCTCTTCAACACGAATCTTAGTAATCGTCCAATCGCTTGCTCCGATAATTGCACGCAATTGATGTTCAATATCCGCTTGTTTTTCCTGAATCGACCAACCACAAACCAGCGATTCATCATCCAGTAACAACGGGAGAAGGTCCGGTAAATGATCGATGCCCTCGTGAGGTAGGTTTACCAAAAGAACATCAGCAGTACCAATTATTTCTGGCCTTGATATCATGAGTTTGCGGGCGTCCATGCAATCCACAACGTACGTGCCATCTTGCTTGCGCTTGGAATGAAAGTATTCCATATTCTGTTTCAGTAAAGGAATTGCATCCGGATTGATATCATTAACGTACGCATTGGAAACAAGGTTTGCATCTGTATACAACAACG
>JBMYJV010000240.1:0-656 GCA_049594755.1 Candidatus Poseidoniaceae archaeon | reverse complement strand
TCGATGACATCATCCCATCCATCGCCATCCGTGTCAAGACATCCGTATCGGTTGCCAAGTGTCGAGTTTCCATTTGTTCCTGGGCATGCATCAGGTGTCGTACCACCAGGGTTGTCACCGTATCCGTCTCCGTCAATGTCCGACCATTGCGTGATGTCGTCAGGGTGTGTGTCTTGGACATCAGCCCAACCATCTTGATCGCTATCAGGGCATCCAAGCGTTCCATTCTGCCATGAATCACCGAACTCAGTTGGACATGCATCTGGATAGTTTCCGCTTGCATTGTCGCCATAACCGTCACCATCTTGATCTTGCGATTGGGTCGCATCGTAACGGAAGGCATCGGCTCCTTGCGAGACATTCCACAATCCATCAGCATCTGAAATTCCATCGCCGTCTGAGTCTGGACAACCGATGCGATCAATCGTTGAGTCACCAAATTGCGTTGGACATCCGTCAGGATTCGTTCCACTCGCATTGTCGCCGTACCCATCACCGTCGGTGTCAGACGATTGCGTAGGATCGCTTGGGAAGGCATCCGCTCCATTGAGGACAGTCCATAAGGCATCTGGGTCGGAAAAACCGTCGTTGTCTGAATCAAGGCACCCATTCCGGTCGACGCTCGATGTTCCAAACTGGGCAGGACAAGCATCACC
>JBMYJV010000239.1:0-663 GCA_049594755.1 Candidatus Poseidoniaceae archaeon | reverse complement strand
ATTTGTTGAAGACCGTGCTTATCTCGTCACATTCGAACAAATTGACCCGCTCTGGACCATCGATTTATCGGACCCATCAACTCCGATAATCCTTGGTGAACTCGAAGTTCCAGGCGTCTCAACCTACATTCATCCACTGCACGATGATATGCTCCTAACCATTGGCATGGGTCCTGCTGGGGAAGATGGGTTGGGGCTTGATTGGTCAAGCACGCGTCTTTCCACGTTCAACATCAGCGACTTGACGCAACCTGCTGTGGCTGATACATTGATGCTCTCACCTGTGGACGATCCAGACAATGGTCGATGGACATGGTCCTATTCTGAGGCAATGTACGAGCACAAAGCGTTCCAGTACTGGGGACCAAAGGAAATGCTCGCGGTTCCACTCTCAACCTATCGGTATGTTGAGACCTACAACGAAGATTGGGGCCATTCTCAGTGGAACTATGAATACGTTTCAAAAGCCATCATTGTCAATGTCGATGAAGCAACTGGAAGCATGTCCGTTCATGGTGAAGTGAATCACTCTTCTCTCCTCAATCATGAAGATGTCAACCATTGGTGGGGCGGAGACGAAAACATTCGACGGACCATCTTCATGGGCGACTTCATCTATGCTTTCTCTGGAGCAGGAATCACTGTTCACAACTTAACGAGCAT
>JBMYJV010000238.1:0-683 GCA_049594755.1 Candidatus Poseidoniaceae archaeon | reverse complement strand
CGGAAACAGAAGAGAAAGAAGAGCCGAAAATGACGACAAAGGATGCTTGGATTCTCCTTATTCTTGCGACCGTTTTGGTCGGATGGATGGCGGAAGTTTTGGTCCACAGCGTTGATGCGGCGGCTGAAGGATGGGGCTTGCCGACTCTGTTTATCGGTGTCATTCTTCTGCCATTCTTTGGTAATGCAGCAGAGCATTTCACGGCTGTGTTGGTCGCTGGAAAAGACAAGATGGATCTATCACTTGCAATCGCTATTGGTTCGAGTGTTCAAATTGCTGTGTTCGTTGCCCCACTCATGGTTCTCTTTGCCTGGGCGTTGGGTGTCAACCTTTCACTCGAATTTGGTATCCTCGAAACGGCTGCAACGTTCATGTCCGTTCTTGTAGCGAATTTCATTCTCAACGATGGGAAAACCAATTGGCTCGAAGGTGTGATGTTGCTTGCATGTTACACCATCCTCGCTCTTTCGTTCTTTGAGGTGTGAACATGTTGGATTCGTTTACATCGAGAGGAAAAGCTGGCGCCGTTCTGATTGCCGTTGGCATTCTTCTCCTTCTAGCAGGGATGATTGGTTACACACTGACTGGAGAAGTGGAGGATGTACCAACACCAAATACACCCAATCAGGCCTTCTTTGCAGACGATCCTTTGCCCGAAAACGTTCTCGCACCGCTATTTGCTG
>JBMYJV010000237.1:0-687 GCA_049594755.1 Candidatus Poseidoniaceae archaeon | reverse complement strand
ACGTCGAGACGTCTTTGCATCGAAGTAACCAGGCCAAACACAGATACGGTCTGGATTGTGTTCCATCGTCTCGCCTCAACATTGCCTCAAGGTTGAGAGGTATCAACCCAACGATGGTGATGTTCACTCAAGGAGAACGCCGTTGATGACGCCGTCCTTGCCAGGTCGGGACGTGATCTTGACGTTGCCTTCACTGGTTTCGATTACTGCGCCCTTGACGAGGATGTTTCGTCGGACGTAGTTTGGATCGGATTCGTTCTGAATCACGTTGATGATGTCAGCGTTGACGGTCTTACCGGTCTTTGGATTGTTGACCGAGACCTTGTTGGCTGCCATAACACGAACCATGGTGTTGCCGCCAGCCTTGCGGTAGATCTTGCGTCGAGCCTCGCCGACGAGAGCGAATTGCTTCTCGGTTGAGATTTCAGTCGAGCGCTTACCTCGTGCTTGTACACGTCGTCCGCCGCTTGGTTTTTTCTTGGAAATTCCATGCCATTGTGCCATGTGTCTCTCTCCTTGCATCGCCACCGACTTGCAGGGCGTATATCAAGGCAACCCCTAGGAGCAACGACCTGAATAGGTGGAAAGAAGCTCACCATCGTGGGCGATGAGACGTGCTTCAATCACATCACCAGGCTGCAATTGGGCAACCCCTTGAGGCGTTCCCGTATAGAGCAAATCGCCGTT
>JBMYJV010000236.1:0-711 GCA_049594755.1 Candidatus Poseidoniaceae archaeon | reverse complement strand
ATGCGACCTCAACGAACGCTGGGCTCATCGTAGTGTTGAGAAGCGTACCATTGACGAGCATGAAATCTGTATCGATAATATCGAGCAAATCAGGTGCTGTCAATTCAATCGATGCTTCAGGAGAAGGTGCTGACCACACATCGGAAAGTGGATCGTAGGTCCATGCACCATTCCATTGACATTCACCATCCGAATCAAGAACGAATTCGCCTCCAGCACTGATGGCATCTTCAGGTGCGACAAGACCCTGACATGCCATGAGCGTAATTTCAAACCAGTGATAGGTAACCCAACGTTGGTCATCACCTTCGTAGGTTTTGATGTAAATGTGAATCGTCTCAGAGAGGTTTGTGTACAATCCGTTGAGTGATAATTGCATTGAGAAGGAATCAGAGTCTGATAGTGCTTCCGAACGATTGAAGTGACCTGCGACGATGAGATTGTATTTCTCAACAGCAGACTTGTCGAAGTCATCCATTGAAAATGCACCTTCAACATAGACTTCACCCGTCTCAGAACCTGACACGACCGTTCCGTTGATGTAGAAAACATCGGCGTCAGTGGATGTCATGTTGTCCGATGCATCGATTTGGAAGACAGGTTCAACATCGCCCCAGTCATTTGGAACGACAACGAAGTACATTCGGAACTTGTCCGAGAACTTACCGGATGCTTCGTAGACTCGAAGTTCCATACGAATTTGCGATTCAG
>JBMYJV010000235.1:0-724 GCA_049594755.1 Candidatus Poseidoniaceae archaeon | reverse complement strand
AGGCGAGGTCCTAGCAGATTGAGGTGATATGCATGATCGCAGTATTTTCCGCACTAATTTTCTTCTTTACCGTCGTTGGTTTTGCTACCTTCTATGTCCAACGTGGAATCGGAAATATGTCCGCTCCAATGCGCCAATTCGGTCTCTTCCTTCTCAACAAAGCACCTGCCGGTATCGTTGACTTGTTCAATGACGACAAGGGTAGTGGATCCAAGACGTGGATGAACTTTGGAATGATTTGGCTGACCTTCGCTGCCATCGGAACCTTCCTCGGCCTTTGGCATGATTACGATGGAACAGCGCTTGACTCCCTCGCGAGTATTGGTTGGTCATACGACGATGGTAGTGCACTGAACACGTTCATCGATGTCACCCTCATGACAGGTCTTGTTTCCATTCTCATCGGTGGTGGACTTGTGGCTGCAGCACGAGCTGGAGCAGGACGTCTTGCAAGCGAGGCTAATGCAAGCCTCACCGCAATTTTGTTCTCAGTCCTGACCATCTCTTCGCTGCTCCTGCCAACCATCCTCGGTCTTCTCATCGATTTGACAGAAGCAAATGAGGCTCTTATTCAGGACCTCTTCATGCATGCTCTCCGCTCCTTCATCATCATCGCCGTGATGATCAACGTTCTCTTGACCGTTGCACAACGCAAGGGAGAGATTGTCTCAGCAAGCAACTGGTTCTTGTTCATGGCTCTTGCATCCTTCATTTTCGGTTCCCA
>JBMYJV010000234.1:0-754 GCA_049594755.1 Candidatus Poseidoniaceae archaeon | reverse complement strand
AGGCGAGGTCCTAGCAGATTGAGGTGATATGCATGATCGCAGTATTTTCCGCACTGATTTTCTTCTTCACTGTCGTTGGTTTTGCTACCTTCTATGTCCAACGTGGAATCGGTACCATGTCCGCACCAATGCGCCAATTCGGCCTCTTTCTCCTCAACAAAGCACCTGCAGGTATCGTTGACTTGTTCAATGACGACAAGGGCAGTGGGTCCAAGACATGGATGAACCTTGGAATGATTTGGCTAACGTTTGCTGCCATTGGGACCTTCCTTGGCTTGTGGCATGATTACGACGGAACTGCGCTTGACTCCCTCGCGAGCATCGGTTGGTCTTACGATGATGGTAGTGCGTTGAACACCTTCATCGACATCACTCTCATGACGGGTCTCATGTCCATTCTCATCGGCGGTGGACTTGTTGCTGCAGCACGAGCTGGTGCAGGACGTCTTGCAAGCGAGGCAAATGCAAGCCTTACCGCAATTCTATTTTCACTCCTGACCATCTCCTCGATGCTCTTGCCAACCATCCTCGGTCTTCTTATCGATTTAACAGAGGCAAATGAGGCGCTCATTCAGGATCTCTTCATGCATGCCCTCCGTTCCTTCATCATCATCGCAGTGATGATCAACGTTCTCTTGACTGTAGCACAGCGAAAGGGAGAGATTGTTTCAGCAAGCAACTGGTTCTTGTTCATGGCTCTAGCATCGTTCATCTTCGGATCTCAATTCCGATTCTTTGGCGAGTTAGTTGGTTC
>JBMYJV010000233.1:0-776 GCA_049594755.1 Candidatus Poseidoniaceae archaeon | reverse complement strand
AACGCTCACCAAAGTGCAGCTCTGTTTGTTGATGATGATGCCCATGGAACCCATTCGACGCTCGTAACTGCACATGTTGAAGGCGGTAAAGCGATGTCCTACAACAACTATTCCGATGCAGATGCTACCCTCCGATTATGTCGTTCACTCTCAACCGATGAATGGCCAGACACACCGCATGCATGTGTCATCGTCAAACACAACAATCCCTGCGGTGTCGCTCTCGCTGCACGTCAGGTCGATGCGTACACGGATGCATTGGCGAGCGATCCAGAATCTGCTTTCGGGTCGATCATTTGTTTCAATGAAATTGTCACCCTCGATACAGCCAAAGCAATGGCCGATCTGTTCATCGAGGTTCTCATCGCTCCCGGATATACGCCTGAAGCGAAGGAATTCATCATGCAGAAAGGTAACCGCCGACTCCTCACCATCGATTCACCCAATAATCGACTTGCCCCGCTCGAACGAAAGCGCGTCCTGAAGCAGATTGAGGGCGGATGGATTGTCCAGACCGAAGAAGCGCCAATCATCGATTGGAAGTCTGCCAAAACCGTTACCGAAAAGAGTGTATCCGATGCGGAAATCGATTCAATGAAGTTCGCTGTTCGCGTTTGTGAACAAGTGAAATCAAATGCAATCGTCATGGTTCAAGGTTTGGCAACCGTGGGTATTGGCCCAGGTCAAACCAGTCGTGTCGAAGCTGTTCGAATCGCCGCTCGTCGCGCAGGTGAACGAGCCAATGGATGCGTCCTTGCAAGTGATGCTTTCTTCCC
>JBMYJV010000232.1:0-787 GCA_049594755.1 Candidatus Poseidoniaceae archaeon | reverse complement strand
TCTGCATGGTTCGGACGAGCTTTCCATTGCGATGATCCATCCCCATGTTGATGACCGCATCGGCAAGGAATCCCTCATTGCCTTGAAGTTCTGCATGACTTCCTACATTCCGCTCTGTGATGAGCATCACATTGAGGTTCATGGAACGAAGGAAGTCAAAGAAGGCAAACATCTTCTTTCGCATGGCCTCATCGACGGTGGTGAGTGAATAGATGGCTCCGAGTGAATCAAGAACAAATGTTGTGAAGCGATCGCCGTGTGTTTGCTTAAAATGTTCAATCATTTTTCTTGTGAATTTGAGATAATCCATGTCCTCGTTTTCTCGACGGAGTTCAGTAAAATCCGTTACTTGTAAATTCATGGGAAGTTGAAGCCCAAGACTGGAAGCACCACGCATGAGTGAATCCACGGTCTCCTCAACGGTGCAGTACAAACCAAATTCACCGGTTCGATTGAGATGATTCGTGAGTAGTGTAAGGCAAAAGGAAGATTTCATTGAACCTGGAGGACCTGTAATCAGACTGATGTAAGGTGCATGGAAGTCCGATTGTATGACGCGTTCCATTCCCTGCATTCCACCAAGTAGCATATTCTCACCAACTTCCAACACCTTCCCGTTGAATTTGAACATTGCTTTTCCTTGTTTTGCTTATGTTCCATCTATCGAACGGAGTGAAGGGGTTATATGGGCGTGGCAGGTCGGTCGGGTGTAGCATATCCAACTGTGCCACAAAACGAGAGTGATGACCATGGATGATTTCAAGCAACTCTTTGAAGAACGACGCTC
>JBMYJV010000231.1:0-791 GCA_049594755.1 Candidatus Poseidoniaceae archaeon | reverse complement strand
TCAAGGGTTGCCGAAGAAGACGGGAATGGCCGCATCTCTAGGAACAGCCGTTCACGCATCCATCGAAGATTTGCTGCAAATCGACCTTTCTGGTCGAGAACCTGCAGAATCCAATTGGCTTCTGCAAGAAGGGGACGCAGCTCTACGCAAACGGTGGGAAGAGGAAAAGCAACTCTTTCATGAGACGCCAAGGCACCCAAACTGGAAAGAAGAGAAATATTCTGAAGCCCAAAAACAGCAGAAAGGAGCGATCAACATGCTCCTCGATCATGTTGGGATACAAGGTTTGGCACACGAACGGGTGACTGTTGCACTTTGGAAGAAAATTCAATCCCTGGTCATTGCAGTTGAAGCTGAATTGGTCACAAAAGACGGCCAATTGATGGGGCGGCTCGATCTTTTGCTTGCAAACGTTGACGACGCAGGCAATCTCACTGGCTGGCTGGTAGCTGATTTGAAGACTGGAAAACCACCGCAAGGAAAACTCAAACCAGAGGTGAATCGTCAACTCCGGATGTATCGAGATATTCTGCTTTCAAACAACGAAAAGGCACCGCGGGTCCAAGCTCAGGGTTGGTACACGGATACATCATCGAAATGGGATGCTGTCGGAGAGAATGTTCTGGAGGCTGCCTATGAGGCATGGAATGCAACACAACCTTCCGACACACCTCTTGACCCAACACCTGGCCAATCCTCCTGTGGAGGGTTTTGCGATTGGAAAGCATGGTGTCCCCATTGGTGGACATGGCGGCATGAAAACAAGTCCTTGCACAAAGGTGACTTCGCTG
>JBMYJV010000230.1:0-805 GCA_049594755.1 Candidatus Poseidoniaceae archaeon | reverse complement strand
ACCCGCTGTGCAGTTGAAGTCGGTCTCGATGAAATGGCTGAACAAATGCAAGTTGATCCAATCGACCTACGTTTGGCGAATTTGCTTCCTCCGCACAGCCGAACCATCTCTGGTTTCCGCATCACTTCAAACGGCATGCGAGAAGCGCTTGAGCGCGTTCGAGAAGGTTCGGATTGGGACACAAAGTTCCGGCAAATGCCACTCGGAAAAGGAATTGGAATTGGCTGTGGTTTCTTCATTTCGGGTTCGGGTCTACCAATTCACTGGGACCCAAATCGATTCCCACATGCAACCGTTCACATTCAAATCGACATGGATGGAGGTGTAACGGTTCATACAGGTGCTGCGGACATTGGACAGGGTTCGACCACAGCGGTTGCACAAGTTGTTTCAGAAGTACTTGCTCTTCCTATTGAGATGATTCACGTTCGATCGCATGAGAGTGACACTAGTCCCGTTGACCTCGGTTCTTACTCGAGTCGTGTAACCTTCATGAACGCCAATGCTGCGATTCGAGCAGCACTTGACATTCGCGAGAAACTTCTCAATGCGGCTTGGGAAATGTTGGGATATCACCCTGATGTTCTCGTTCTCAACGATCGTCGAATTTACTACAAGCACGACCCCGCTGTTGGCGTATCCTACCTCGAAGCACTTCACAAGGCGCAAGAAGACAAGGGTTCGCTTATTTCAAGCGGAGCATACCGATCGCCACCAATGGGTGGCGTTCACAAAGGTGCAGCAGCAGGACTTGCTCCAGCATATTCGTTCTCTGCTTACGTTGCAGAAGTCGATGTTGATGTTG
>JBMYJV010000229.1:0-849 GCA_049594755.1 Candidatus Poseidoniaceae archaeon | reverse complement strand
ATTCAGCAACGAACACAGACTGGTCCAGTCATGGCATCATGGCAAAATCTGGAAGTTACGTAGGTGCAGCGACCATCACCCTTGACGAATACCTCGTAGGCCTCGACTTGATTGCAGACGAAGAGCGAGCTGTCATCATTCGAAACAGAAGTGGAGTTGTCAGCACTGTCAGTTCCCTATCCGGTTACAATGTCCTTCCTGGTGATGACTTAACCATCGAAGTCGCTGTTGCCAACAAAGGTATCACAACATCCACAGCGACAGATTTGCGCATTTATCATCCAGATGGCTCCATCTTTGACCTCGGATTACCACCTCTCGCCACATACGAATCTCACAAGGTCAATTTCACTTGGACAGTTCCCGCTGATGCAGCGATTGGAACCTTACCAATTCGATGGGAATCAGATCCTCTTCAAGTCAACACTGCAGATGCCAATGCAGATAACGACCTCGGTGAAATTGAGTTGTTCATTGGACGTCTACCGACAGCAGTCCTCGAACCCATCGAAGTCTACACAAACGTCGAGACGGTCATCAATGCCTCGGGTAGTTTTGATGAGGACGGGGGCAATGTATCGTGTCTGTTCAATGTTCCTTGGTACGATGGTACCCGCTCAGCAGCGTGGACCCGAGTTGAATCCATGGATTGCATGCTGAATTGGACATGGACAAACGATGGAGAATATCCCGTCGAGGTCACCATTACCGACGAAGAACAAGACCAAGTCGAAGGTATTCTTGATGTTGTGATTTTAAATCGCGCCCCAAACATCGAGGTCATTAGCGCTCGTAACGAGGTCAAAGTCGAACATCCTGTTACACTCTATGCTTATGCAAACGATACGG
>JBMYJV010000228.1:0-856 GCA_049594755.1 Candidatus Poseidoniaceae archaeon | reverse complement strand
GATTTTCGATCGCTTCAGGATATGGGAGTCCTGCTTTGTCAAGGATCCAATAGTAATCTTGCTCTTCTGTTCGCTCCTCCATGCGCAGCATGTTTCTCGAACCAAAGAGTGGAACTCTGAACTTGTTCTCAACGTCTTCAATCGATGAGTACGATGTGAACGACCTGTTCGGAATGTAGACCACATTGCGCTTTCTCATTTCGACTTGCATTGAATCGTTCATGACATCATTGAACGATGGCATAACGATGGCTTTGTCAACCATACCTCGAAGAACGCGTCCAGAACTTGATCGCTTGGTCTTGAAGTAGTTCGCATATGTCTTGTGGCGACCTTCTTGACAGTATGCTACAGTCGGGAAACCTTCCTCGATTCCACCATCGCAGATATCGAGAGCAGAATGGGATGCAGTCATTCCAATTCGGAGTTTCATCCGGTCGTAATCTTCGATGATTTGTGCAATATCATCTCGTTGCAACATGGTTCTCAACCGCCCCTTGTCGACCTCGGTCTTTGATACCATCGCTTGAGCAGGTTCAATCAAACCGCTGCAATTCCATCAATTCCTCGGTTGTGAGGGTGTCTCCAGACATGAGCTTGCTCATCAAATCCTGAACTTCGACACGTGCGGTTGGGCGCTCGCCTTCTCCGGCTTCTGCACTTCGTCGTGCACGCATCATGTCTTGGATGGAGTGCAAGCATCGAAGCGAAACGATGTAGAATCGATGCGCTTTGTCAGCCTCTTGCTTTGTATTACGCAATTCGCGGTGCTTTGAGTTTGCACGTTCGCGTTGCTTGTTGACTTCCTTGTCCCATTGAATCATCAAGTCGTGCGCTTCTTGAGCGGCTGCTGCTG
>JBMYJV010000227.1:0-879 GCA_049594755.1 Candidatus Poseidoniaceae archaeon | reverse complement strand
TTTATTTCCTGAATTGTTTCTTCGAGACAAATTAAATCCTCCTTTCGGCCTCCTCACAGTCGGCGCCTAATCCCAAAAGGGGACGCAGTGCAACGGTTTGATGAAAACACCAAGCCAAGTGAATGTGATTCAGCAGTATGCGCTATCGCCTTCACCTTTTCAATCCTGTGGACAAAAACCCGCCCAACTTGATGTTTCATTCCTTAGGAAGAGAAGAGGAACGTTCAATCAGATCGCTTTGCATTTTTTCGCTGAGGAACGGAAGACGATGACCACATCTACCCAAAGTGGTGGCTCAATGGTCTTTCAAATGCAATGCAACAACGCCCAGATTGCCTTCATGCCTATCGAGCTCATTGCATTCGATTAAATCAGGAAGGAACAGAAGCACTACCGTATCTTGAGTGGGGCCCAGGTATTACAACAGAGCCCTCGAATCTCAATTTCTATACACCTTCCATGGGAGAAATCTACAATCCAGATTTTCTTCGAACAGCAAAACAACGTGCTCGGGCATTCTTGGATTGTTGTCCTAAAAACGACGATCTTTGGCTGACATCGCTTGCCATAGAAAACAACGTCCCGATTGCTTTGGTTGATGGAATGAACCGAACATTTCCAGCGATTCCTGCTTCCCAACAATTAACATTGGAGGCAACAAACGTGTTCGGCGGATACAACGATGTGCAAATCGAGACACTTTTACGGATAGAATTCTCGAACGACTCAGAGAATTGGAACAGGAACAAGGTCTACGGTAATCCTTCTTCCAACGATTATTAAATCTCCAAAAATAGGAAAAATCTTCGCGTGGGTTCAAGAACAGGTTCTCCCTACGTCAGCCCGTGTCCGCCAAATCCGTTCACCGTCTGGCTGCGT
>JBMYJV010000226.1:0-951 GCA_049594755.1 Candidatus Poseidoniaceae archaeon | reverse complement strand
ACATTCGGGGCAATTGGAACCGACGACCTCATGAATCGATATCATGTGCATACAGCATGGGCGAGGAGCGAAAGGTCGCAGCATATTTCGATCTTGATGGCACACTGCTCAATGCTTCAAGTGAGAAGACCTTGACGGGAGTTCTTGCTCGACGTCGTCCATGGAGAATCCCCCATGCAACGGTTGCATGGACGCTCGGTGCAACATTTGGACTCTTGACCGGGAAAGCACCTTACGACGCTTTACGGAATCGCGGACATCTCTCTCTTGCATCATGGCGCATTCTTGAAGAGTATTCTGAAGAGATTGCAACGACGTATCTGAAAGAAAGGGTATCTCAGGGTGCATGGGAGAAACTCGACTGGCATCGTAAGCAAGGCCATCGGCTCGTGCTCGTTACAGCGACCGTAGCGCCGATGGCAGAGGCAATGGCGCGTGTTCTTGGTATGGATGAGGTGTACGGGTGTGGCCCTGAGATTCGAACAGGAGTGCTCTCAGGATCCGAACGTGGCTGGTCTGTCCCTCGGCGAAAAGGGAAGGTTCCGATTGTAAAGCAAGATGCTGAAAAACATGGACACGATCTTTCACAATGTTACGGGTATGGGAACACGCATGCCGATTCTTGGTTCATGAGAGTTTGTGGGCATGCGATTGCCGTCAATCCCGAATCATCGCTCGAACAGTTTGCAAAAAAGAACGACTGGGAAATAGTTCACTGGCCTTCGTGAGTTCAAATACTCTGGAATGCTCAATAAGGTATGGACGACGAATTTCTGATGGCAGAAGAGATCGAAGAGACAGCCTCACCTGCATGGATCTACCAAAGGTCAAAACTTGACCAGTTTCAAAACCAAATTGAGTCAAGTTTTACGGCCATGCAAACCTCTTTTGAGTATTTGATGAAGACCATCAACAAGAACCCTGAGCGAATCATTTTCGATGTTGAAAACA
>JBMYJV010000225.1:698-961 GCA_049594755.1 Candidatus Poseidoniaceae archaeon | reverse complement strand
GCAAGAAGACCTGCACGAAGCTGCCCCACCACCACCGGTCGCCCCATCCTTCACGCATGCGCACGTAACGAGGGTCCTCGCCGCGGTGACGCGTCCTTAGATGGAGGTGGATGGCGAGGCGAAGGGCCCAGACCGTCACGGCGCCGTACACGATCCATCCGACGGTATCGGTGCCACCAAGGGCCACGATGCGGGCCGTGGCGATGACGACGAAGCCGAGGCCCCAGAGCACGTCCATGACGGTGACCAGGCCGCTTGCGACG
>JBMYJV010000225.1:0-688 GCA_049594755.1 Candidatus Poseidoniaceae archaeon | reverse complement strand
CGATGCAGTTTTCCAATTAACCAGTTAGACCATAGCAATTGGAAATCAATCGCTCCGCATGGAATCAATAGATATTGGCGGGCGATGCAGGTTGCCAAATTACCGAAACACAGCGTTCAATTTGACAATCATATCGCCCATTTGAATCAATAAGTAGTGGCGGGCGATGCAGGATTCGAACCCACGTCTCCGGCTCCGAAGGCCGGAAGGATATCCAGACTACCCTAATCGCCCGTATTTAGTCCGACAAACAACTCCTTCTTGAAGAAGTATGTTCAACCAAGCAAACTAATGTGTAAGCAACAAAATCAACCCGTTGATTGAATAACGAATTAGTCATCATACCGACATGGCCCGCAGATTACCTTGTATCAGTCGGGCTTGCTCTGCATGTTGTCGTGAAACTACCATGCCGGTCACTAAGGCGGAGGCAGCCTTACTTTCAAGGCGAACTGGAATGCCGGTTGAGACTTTTACCTGGAATAACAAAGGCATTCTAACCTTGATGAATAATGATACAACTAAAGCTTGTATGTTTTTATTGACCGATTCTGCTGATAAATTCGCTGAAGGCATATGTTCAGTATATGACATAAGACCGAAAGGTTGTCAGATGTATCCAACGGTATTGAACGAACACGACAGCGCAATTATCGACGATGGTTGCCCATATGGTAAGGAATTTCCA
>JBMYJV010000224.1:0-971 GCA_049594755.1 Candidatus Poseidoniaceae archaeon | reverse complement strand
CGTTTCTCAAGAAATGCATCGATTATGCCAATGCCTCCATCGAACGAAAGCAAAAACGTGGCGATGTTGAAGACATCGCAAAATGGGAGGCTTATCGCGACTATACTGCACATGCAGTGATGGAGGTTGAAGCAGGTGAGCTTGACCGATGGTTTCCTTCCCAACAAAAGGCGCTCGGAGAATCTGAAGTGAGCACCCTCTGCCTTGATGCACTCACGCACGATGCTCGCTCAGCATGGTTGACGAATCTTGCAAGTCCACGGCCCTTGGCTCTCATTGCAACGTCATCCGATGAAGGAGTGCGAAACATCGCCCCTTACACCTCGCTATCTGTTGTATCCAATTCACCACCGATGGCGGTTGTTTCACTCTCAGCAGATCGAAACAATCGTTGGAGAGATACCTTGCTGAACATGCGACAGACAAAGAAAGCCGTCCTCAATTTCCTCCCGATCTCATCGGATGCAGCAACCGTGGTTGAACAAACTGCAAAGCCAATCGAACACGCTACGAGCGAGTGGGAGGCGTTTGGGTTGGAAAGTCTAGAAACAAACGAACTCGTCATGAACGATGCTGCCTTTGCCATTGTTGGTGAATTGGTCGAAGAAGTCGATCTTCCTGATGCAAAAGCCAAATTAGCCATCCTCAGGTTGTCAGAGATTCTCATCCCTGGTGAACTTGATGATGCTCAACCTGCGCACATTCTCTGTCAACACGGTTTGAATCGTCTCATGGCAACGCCGACAGAGTGGCATTACAACATCGAACGCAGTGTTTGATCAAGGCCGACCTCAAGCGTTGTGTTGGCTTGCCAATTCAGGTGCTTCTTGGTCTGTTCGAGATTGGGCAAACGGCGTTTTGAGTCACCCGGATGTCCTTGACCGTAGCGAATTCGGACCTTTTGGCCTGTTTCACTTGCAACAATCTCAGCGACTCGTTGAGCAAGGTCAAGCATGGTACATTCCTCCTCA
>JBMYJV010000223.1:0-992 GCA_049594755.1 Candidatus Poseidoniaceae archaeon | reverse complement strand
GATTCCAACCAGTGTGGCTTCGATCGAGGAATGCGTTCGTCATGCCATTGACCCTAAACGAGCAAATGGGCCAACGCCTACGCTTGCTCAATCTTCGCACGGTGGTCACGTTAGTGCAAAGACGTTGCAGACTGGACTTCGGACCATCAACGGCTCTGGTTTGAACTCACAAGGTGACTTCTGTGTTGAAGGTCGAGCGATGGTGACCGATGTTCCAATTACGTATCTTGGCTATGTCAACCGAGATACTGGCGTGGTTGAGGAAGCCGGACATCCCCTTGATGGTCGTGCCATTGAGGATACCGTTCTCATCTATCCTAAGGGGTCTGGGTCAACCGTTGCTCCATACGTTCTGATGGGCTTATTGTACGAAAACAAGGGTCCACTTGCCATCGTTAACCGTGACGTATGTCCGTTGACGCTTCCTGCATGTTCGTTGTTGAACGTTCCATATGGACATGGATTTGAGGAGGACCCATGCATGATGGTCAACGATGGAGACCTTGTTCGGTTGAAGCGGGAACAAGGGCAGGTCTCGATTGAAATTCTTGAGCGAGTGTGAAACGATGCGAATCCTCGTCACAGGAGGTGCTGGTTTTCTTGGTTCAAGTCTTGTTGAATCTCTTGTAAGACTTGGTCATGCTGTCATTGTCATCGATAATTGTTGGAGAGGATCGAAAGAAAACTTGCGTATGGTTGAAGACAACATTACGTTTATTGAAGGAGATGCATCTGTTTCGACTACGTATGACATGATTGCAAACCCGAGCAGTGTTGACATCGTCTTTCATCTTGCAGCCATCAATGGGACCAAGTGGTTTCATGAAGAGCCAAGAATGGTGATGGATGTGAATCTCAATTCGACCTTGCGTTCACTCGAGTTCGCAGAAGAAAACAATTGTCGTTACGTCTTCACTTCATCTCCTGAAGCGTTTGGAGAATCAGAATTTATGCCGCTCGGAGGCGATGAAGCCTCGGTTTTTCCTGTCGCT
>JBMYJV010000222.1:0-1043 GCA_049594755.1 Candidatus Poseidoniaceae archaeon | reverse complement strand
ACGGAATCAGCGATGCGTTTCAGAGAACCACGACTTCGCGTCACTTTCTGTATCGAAACCCTTTCCTGGTTTTGTACCCACAACTGTTGCAATTGAAGCTTCAGCAGCGATTTCTTGAATGCGGTCACTGATTGGACCGTTGATGATCAACGCTTGAACACCTTCGGTTCCAGCAGCCGACTTTGCGATTGAACCAGCACCCATTTCTTCGCTGACGGAGCCATCAGCGAGAACAAACATCGCCTTGTTCTTGCCGAGATTGTCTTGGTGATCGAACATCTCTTGGATTTCAGCAGGAGCCATTTCCGTCTCATAGACCTCATCCATTTCTTCAACCCACTCGTCACTGGATCCGCCGTGTTTCTTCTCGTCCTCTTTATCCTGTGCTGCCATTGTCTTCGCGAACTTGGCAGCGTCGACCTTCATTGAGAGCGTCTTCGTGATGGTTTTCTGAGGCAACAATTCCCATTCTTGTCCAACAGGAGCCTGTGCAACGAAATCAACCTTCAGAATAGCGTTGAGTTGTCGGAACAACATTTCGCCACCACGGTCGCCATCGATAGCGAGTGTAACGGATTGCTTACCGTTGGCCAAATCGATGAGCTCCTGCTTGATGTTGCCTGCACCATCGGCGCTGATGGCATTCTTAACGCCGCAGTTGAGC
This sequence comes from Candidatus Poseidoniaceae archaeon, assembly GCA_049594755.1. Taxonomy (GTDB): domain Archaea; phylum Thermoplasmatota; class Poseidoniia; order Poseidoniales; family Poseidoniaceae; genus MGIIa-L2. The sequence continues at coordinate 379 of JBMYJV010000222.1, read as the reverse complement.
AAGTTGATGACGTCGTTTCGACCTTCAACAATGATGAGCGAATCCGAGCTTTGGACGTTTGGGCCACATGTCAATCCATGGAAGTTTGTAGCAGTTCCAACCGTAAGAACGGATCGAACCTCTTCGACAACGGTTTTGCTTGCTGCTTCGCCTGAGTTGACCAATGCGAGAAGAAGCTCCTTGGCACGGTCGACAACAGCGGTTCGCTTTGTTGCACGGACATCGGAGATTTCGACAACAGTGATTTTCGCTTGGCATGGACCGATACGGTCAATGGTTTCCAATGCGGAACCAATAATCGCTGTTTCGACATTGTCCATACTGCTTGGAATAAGAATCATTCCATGCACTTTGCCGCCCTTTGTTTCCATTTCGACAT
>JBMYJV010000221.1:0-1082 GCA_049594755.1 Candidatus Poseidoniaceae archaeon | reverse complement strand
AGTTCCAAATTGTCGATCAAATAATGTCCAACCACACTTGAGACCATGCCCACACTTGGGAAACACGTGATGACGAGTGCTCCTTCAGTGACAACGTCTGCTCGAATCTTAACCAGAGTTCCTTCCATAAATCGAACTTACCAAGGAGGCATTCAACACTTTCGCCTTCAAGCGTAGGTTTCATGTCCTTCGATGATAGGGATTGTACATGGTCGAAGAACGAAAGCACAGCCTCTCGCCTTCGGCGTGGAATCGATACGAAACCTGTCCACGAATGTATTGGCTCAGTCGCCAAGGACTGCCGAAGAAGACGGGAATGGCAGCATCTCTAGGAACCGCCGTTCATGCTTCCATCGAAGATTTGCTGCAAATCGACCTCTCTGGGCGAGAACCTGCAGAATCCAATTGGCTTCTGCAAGAAGGAGACACACTTCTGCGAAAACGGTGGGAAGAGGAAAAGCAACTCTTTCATGAGACGCCCAGGCACCCAAACTGGAAAGAAGAGAAGTATTCTGAGGCGCAAAAACAGCAGAAAGGCGCCATCAATATGCTTCTTGATCACGTTGGGATACAAGGGCTAGCACATGAGCGAGTAACTGTTGCACTTTGGAAGAAAATTCAATCCCTGGTCATTGCAGTTGAAGGAGAATTGGTCACAAAGGATGGCCAGTTGATGGGACGGCTCGACCTCTTGCTGGCAAACGTTGACGATGCAGGCAATCTCACTGGTTGGCTGGTTGCTGATTTGAAGACTGGAAAGCCACCGCAAGGGAAACTCAAACCAGAGGTGAATCGTCAACTCCGTATGTATCGAGATATTTTGCTTTCAAACAACGAAAAGGCACCGCCGGTCCAAGCTCAAGGTTGGTATACGGATACATCATCAAAATGGGATGCTGTCGGAGAGAATGTTCTGGAGGCTGCCTACGAGGCATGGAGTGCAACACAACCTTCCGACACACCTCTTGACCCAACACCAGGCCAATCCTCCTGTGGAGGTTTTTGCGATTGGAAAGCATGGTGCCCTCATTGGTGGACATGGCGGCATGAAAACAAGTCCTTGCACAAAGGTGACTTCGCTG
>JBMYJV010000220.1:0-1128 GCA_049594755.1 Candidatus Poseidoniaceae archaeon | reverse complement strand
GTTACGACGGATCAACATTCGTCAGGTTGAAGGCGAAGGTTTCCAAGACATTCCAGAAAACGAATTCAAGAGTTTCAAATCAGCTGTTCGTGATACGATTGATTCACCGCTCCTTCAGGAACTCTTCCCTCTTGGTCAAATTCTCAAAGACGTCCATTGGGAGACACACGATGGCCGGACTCGCTTACCTGTACACCTTACAGAAGAGCACGTTGGAGAGCATGTACATGGACGTCCGGGACTGACCTTTGGTCGCCAAATTGGGGCTTACCCAATCCTCATTGGCGTTCCATATCATATTCCGCTCGAAACCTCCTCCAACATCATGATCACCGGACATGGCGCTCGATCAATCACAGGAGTTGAGATGGGGTTGGATATCAATACAGCCACTGAAAAACAGCTCGAAGCCATTCCTGGAATCGGCAAAAAAGGAGCATGGAACATCGTTTCTGCTCGAGCAAAATTGAAGCGGAAAGAGGAACGACCAGGCATTGAATCGATCTTTGCCTCGGCCAAACTTCAACTCGATTCCACTATTTTGTCCGTCCTTGCAGACGAGTAACCTCAATGAATCTCCTCGATAACCTTGGGACATGGCGACATGGGTCATCACTGGCGCAAACCGAGGTTTAGGGCTTGAATTTGCCAAACAACTGCTCGCAGAGGGGCACACAATCATCGCTGGTGTGAGGAACCCCGCAGCAATGGATTTTCACCATGAAATGATGACTGTGTATCAACTCGATGTCGCTTCGACAACATCGGTTGAGACGTTTGCAAAGGATGTCAAATCCGCCGTTCCATCCATCGATGTGCTGGTGAATAATGCCGGACGAATGGACGGACGATGGCAGTCTTTGGAAGAGGTCGACCCTGACATGTCCCTCGACGTCCTCAATGTCAACACCATTGGCCCTCTTCGCGTCTCACAAGCCCTATGGCCGCTTCTCCAAGGTGAGAAACCAACGAAAGTGGCCAACATATCTAGCCTCATGGGCTCGATTGATGATTGTATGAGCGGAAGGTCCTATGCGTACCGTACGAGCAAAACTGGACTAAACATGATCACCAAAATCCTCGCTGTCGAGGGGCAACCAGACAATATAACAGTGACATCGTATCACC
>JBMYJV010000219.1:0-1202 GCA_049594755.1 Candidatus Poseidoniaceae archaeon | reverse complement strand
GTAGAACAGATCCCCCGCCGCTGCTTCTGTAGTGCTGTAATGCAGAGATTGCCGCATCCATCACTTGAGTTGCACGGTCAAAACTGATGATGTGAACGCCATCTGTCGCGTAATCCTCTGGTTTTGGCCCTACCTGTTGAACTGTGTGTGCAGGGATCCAGGACGGTAATTCATCTGTCCTTTCAATCGGCTTGATTTCATCATCGATGTATGCGCCGTGGAATCCTAGACGGAAGGACCCCTGAACACATACGTGATGAATAGGGCGTCTCGAGGACAATGCTTTCAGAAATCGCTTTTCACTCTCCGAGAAATCTGGTGGATGATTAAGAAGAACAATGCCAGAAATTGATCCAATCGTGTATGGAACTGGAATGTTGGCGTCCAAGAGGTGGTCACACAATTTGGCCAACACATGGTGCTCATGCAGCAAATCCTCCTTTACGAATGAGGAGAGGATTCGTTCGGCTTCGTGCGCACCAGGATCGTCTTCCCATTTCGACAAAATTTGTTGATCCGTTGCATATGAATGGAGTTTGAGCAATCGTTCGGTTTTCGAAAGTGTCCAAGTCCGAGTCGCATCCGGATGAAGTCGAGGGAAGCGATGCCGTGTGGCAGCTGCAGCAAACTTTTCGTGAACCTGGACAAGCCCGACGGGCGATCGGGGAACCACAACTGGAAATCGGAAGTCAATGGCAAGGGATTTGATGATTCGTTGGAGCGTTGTATGCCGACTGGAATCGACTGACCCTGTCTCTCGAAGTATGGACTGAACCGTGTTTGAGCGTGTTGCCTCATTCGGGTAGATGATGAGCAGATCGTTATCCTCGTTTACAGTGTTGGTGCGAAGCCAAGGCGGGACAACCGTTTCTGGAGAACAGGTTTCTACTGTGATGTTCACTGCACTATCCCCCACTTTTCTGCATAGAAGACGACTGTATAAAAGGAAACGTACGCGATTTTTGTTATTTTTTCATCCCATCTCTGATTTCACGGTATTTTGCTTGTAATGTCGGATAACAATATTTGAAACATGAATAATTCTTGTTTTGATAATATCTAGTCATGAATGCGAGCATTTTTATAGGACGGAGGATATGTATGAACTCCGGCGTGTCGGTTGCCATCTCCGCTCTACTAACTCACGGGAGAGGGTGGCTTTAATCATGTTGGCGAAAAACAGAACATGGAGGAAGAAAATT
>JBMYJV010000218.1:0-1255 GCA_049594755.1 Candidatus Poseidoniaceae archaeon | reverse complement strand
GTGTGGGCATGGTCTCAAGTGTGGTTGGACATTATTTGATCGACAATTTGGAACTCGAGTTTGTGGGTGGCGTGGTCGATCCGCGATTGCCTCCGTTGACGCTCGTAACCGACGGGAAGCCCATGCCCATTATCCGAGCGTATGCTGGAAAACCTGAGTGTAGCATCGATGGATGTGACAAAATCATACTTCTGATGAGCGAGCTTGTGATTCCAAGCCCACTTGTTCACGACATTGTCTGGGCCCTCTATGATTGGTCCAAGGGTTCGAAGATTCGCATGGGCATTTTGGTTGATGCCTTTTCGAAAGAAGGACTAGGGGGTAATTCAGGAATTGAAGAGCCGACCGTTGATTATGAAGACACGGAAGGAATCGATTTGCTCGGCATCGGTGCAACTGACACCGTCTGTGAATTGCTCAAAGACATGGACGTACCACTGTTGTCAGGCGGCGTGATTCGAGGCATGAATGGTGTCTTGCTAAGTGAGGCTCGAAGGAGAGCGATTGATGTCATGAGCGTCATGGTTGAAGCTGATCCACGATTCCCTGATGCAAGAGCTGCTGCTGCTTTGGTCAAGAAACTCAACGCCATCTTGCCGACAACGCATCTTGACGATCAGCCATTGCTTGAAGAGGCGCAATTGCTCGAAGAGCAACTAAAATCGCTGCTTAGCCAAGCAGCTCCGTCAGAAGCGCCTTCACCATCATCCATGCTTTATGGTTGAAGTCTGGCGTACAATGAGTGCTGCAAGAACGATGAGTATTACGAAGACGCTCATCCATGCTGGAAGCAAAAGGGTCGTTTCCTTGACAAAAGGCAGGAATTCTGTGAGTGAATCTGCCCTGGTGTAGGTTCCTCCAAGTGACGCAGTAAGGAGCATGCAGCCGGTAGAGATGGAACCAAATGCGTTATGAAGATGTCGAGAAGCGTCATCACTTCCCATTCGCCATCGCGTGAACAAAACGCCAATCGCAAGCCCGCCCCCAGCAGTTGAGAGGAGCATTTTGTTGGCAAGAAGGGGCGATGTATGGGCTCCGCTTGGCGAGGAACCAAGACCCGAGGCGATGGCAAATGGTAGAGCAAGAAGGCCAAACAGTAAGGCGATATGTGCTGTTGAATCCATCATGGTCACGAATTGGTTCTCTTTGTTTTGGATGGATATGAGGGAATGAAGGACAAAACAAACACCTGCAAGGGCGAACGATCCAACAACCAATTCTGTTGTTATGACGTGAAACGTAGCAGATTCAATCA
>JBMYJV010000217.1:0-1255 GCA_049594755.1 Candidatus Poseidoniaceae archaeon | reverse complement strand
GTGTGGGCATGGTCTCAAGTGTGGTTGGACATTATTTGATCGACAATTTGGAACTTGAGTTTGTGGGAGGTGTGGTCGATCCGCGCCTGCCTCCATTGACACTCGTAACCGACGGAAAGCCCATGCCCATTATCCGAGCCTATGCTGGAAAACCGGAGTGTAGCATCGATGGATGCGACAAAATCATCCTCCTCATGAGCGAGCTTGTTATTCCAAGCCCACTTGTTCACGACATTGTCTGGGCACTCTATGATTGGTCCAAGGGTTCGAAGATTCGCATGGGGATTTTGGTTGATGCCTTTTCGAAAGAAGGGCTTGGTGGAAATTCGGGAATTGAAGAACCGACGGTCGACTATGAAGACACGGAAGGAATCGATCTGCTCGGTATCGGTGCAACTGATACCGTCTGTGATTTGCTCAAAGACATGGACGTACCGCTGTTAACAGGTGGCGTCATTCGAGGCATGAATGGCGTCCTGCTGAGTGAGGCTCGTAGGAGAGCGATTGACGTCATGAGCGTCATGGTTGAAGCAGATCCGCGATTCCCTGATGCAAGAGCTGCTGCTGCTCTCGTCAAGAAGCTCAATGCTATCCTGCCGACAACACATCTTGACGATCAACCACTGCTTGAAGAGGCGCAATTGCTCGAAGAGCAACTAAAATCGCTACTTAGCCAAGCAGCACCATCAGAGGCGCCTTCACCATCATCCATGCTTTATGGTTGAAGTCTGACGAACAATGAGTGCTGCAAGAATAATGAGTATCACGAAGATACTCATCCATGCAGGAAGCAAAAGGGTCGTTTCCTTGACAAATGGCAAAAACTCTGTCAGTGAATCTGCTCTTGTGTAGGTCCCTCCAAGTGATGCAGTAAGGAGCATGCAACCGGTAGAGATCGAACCGAACGCGTTGTGGAGATGTCGAGAGGCGTCATCACCTGTCATCCTCCATCGCGTGAACAATACCCCAAGCGCCAATCCACCACCGGCGGTTGAGAGGAGCATTTTGTTGGCAAGAAGGGGCGATGTATGTGCTCCACTTGGCGAGGAGTTGATGCCAGAGGCGATAGCAAACGGTAGGGCAAGGAGGCCAAACAGTAAGGCAATGTGTGCTGTTGAATCCATCATGGTCACGAATTGACTCTCTTTGTTTTGGATCGATAAGAGGGAATGAAGGACAAAACACAGACCTGCAAGTGCAAACGATCCAACAACCAATTCTGTTGTTATGACGTGAAACGTAGCAGACTCAATCA
>JBMYJV010000216.1:0-1274 GCA_049594755.1 Candidatus Poseidoniaceae archaeon | reverse complement strand
CATTATGCTTGCACATCCAAAAGAATTCGTCATGGGCGGACGTCATGATTTGGTCACGCGTCCTGTACTTTCGTTTTGGACTCGACGATTGGCGGTACAGCCAGTGGTCCGCAAAGCAGAGTTGCTCCGTGGTGGTTGCAGCGAAGAAGAAGCTACGAATCTCAACGGCCGCTCCCTGCTTACACTCGCAACCGGTATTGCAAGTGGCTTTGGATGCGTCTTGTTCCCTGAAGGAACGAGCCACGACTTAGCACATATGATGCGCTTTCGAACCGGGCCGATGCGCACTGTCCTTGCTGCAGCTGCCATTGCAAAAGGCTCAGGGAAGAAATGTCCTGTCATGCAGCCCGTAGGTTTGCACTTCCGGGTCCGTCATCACTATCGCACCGACATGTGGGTTGAATTTGGGGAACCGCATTATCTCCCAGAGGATGACATCCCCGAGGATCTCATCGAAGCAGTTCAGAAGAGGGAATGGGTTGAGCCGCCGGGTGATCTTGTCCGCTCTCTTCGAGATGGACTGCGGCCACACCTCTCACCAATCACACCAAACGTTTCGAGTTGGGACGAACATGGAGCATACCACCTCGTAGCACAACTTGAATCTCGGATGAAGAAACAACCCCTCGATACATGGCGAAAAGAAGTTCTTGCCGCACGCCAAGTACGTGACAGGTACCAAACTGAACCTGAAGGCGAAGATGGAGACCCTGCCCCCGTTCATCATCCAATTGTCGATATGGCCAAGGACGTACATTTGCAACTTGAAGAACGCGGGCTTGATGGCCGGGATTTGGATGCAAAGGGTGAACGATTGCGGACTGGCAACCCACTACGCGGAATTGGGTTTGGGGTCAAAACGGCACTCATGGCGGTGCTGCTGCCAGCATTCCTTCTCTCGCTCTCGCCTCAGTTGGCTCTTGGTCGATTTTTAGGCGATCGAACCGATGAAGGCGTCGATGCTCGAACGACCTACCAATTCCTTGCAGCCATGTTTGGTTCCGTCATCCTTTGGCCATTCATGGCCTTCGTTGGCGCTGGGATACTGTGGTTAAACTCGGGTGATATCAGTGCACTCACATCGCTCGATGTTCGAACATTGTTTGGGGATGAATCGATGCATTACGTCGGAGCATTCGTCCTTCTTTATGTTTCCATGATTCCGCTCTTTTGGGCATCAGGTAGGATGTTTGGATTTTGGTGGGACGGATACGTCGATGCCCGAAGAGCGTTCGCACGAATCTTTGTGAGCAGTACATACAAACAGACGCTCG
>JBMYJV010000215.1:0-1293 GCA_049594755.1 Candidatus Poseidoniaceae archaeon | reverse complement strand
CACCATCCAAGTCGGATTTGTTGACAATGACTGCATCAGCAAGTTCCAACAAACCAGCTTTCTCTGCTTGCACTCCATCACCACGTGCAGGCCCCTCGACCAGAACAATCCGATCTGCAACAGCGGCACATCGAACCTCTGATTGACCAGCTCCTACGGTCTCAATCACGACTTTATCCCATCCAACATGAAGGAGACAAAACGCCATCTCACGGACAACAAGTGGAACGGAGCCGCTGGTTTTTCGAGTCGCAACGGAACGAACGTAGACAGAATCTTTTCGATCAGCATCATCGACAATACGCATGCGTACACGATCGCCAAGGAGCGCACCTCCTGATCGTGGAGACGAAGGGTCGACTGCAAGGACTGCAACGCGTAAACCATGGTCAACCCATTCATGGAGCATACGATCGAGAAGACAGGATTTTCCAACACCAGGAGGACCTGTTAGCGCAAGAATGTTCCAATCGGAGTCGTTTCGTTGAGGTTCTTCAATCTTCAACTCACCGTTTTCAATCGATGACAGCAAGCGTGCAAGTGCACGACGGTCTCCAGAAGATGCGGCATCAAATCGCTCGTCCAAGGTCTCACCTTCACGCCGATTGGTTCCAATGCCATCCTGCGCCGTGCCCCACACCCGCATCATCACGCTTAACAGCAGTTGCAATGAATTCAACCATTTCCTCTGAGGTTGTCCCAGGTCCAAACAACGCACGCACACCTGCTTCGAACAATGGAGGCCAATCGTCTTCAGGAATGATACCACCTCCGAAGACAATCACATCGCCCATGTCATGTTCACGAAGTGTTTCACAGATACGAGGGAACAAATGGCCGTGCGCTCCAGAAAGTGAAGAGAGGCCAAGCAGGATAGCGTCCTCATCACGAACCGTTTCAATAATCTGCTCAGGTGTTCGGCGTAATCCTGTGTAAATGACTTCGTGACCAGCATCTCGAAGGGCACGTGCTACGACCTTTGCACCGCGGTCGTGTCCATCGAGCCCGGGCTTTGCGATGACAATACGAAGTGGCTGGTCCATGATGCATCCATTGGACTGATGGTTATGAAAGAGTCGTTGGAATCCATGAAAGCACAAAGATTCGGGGATGATATCAAATGTCAGTCCTCTCATCCAACTTCATGCCTTGGGAGGCGGACCCCCCTCATCTCCAACCCAGCAAAGGCTATCTCAGGGTTCGAAGAGTCAATCGCGCCATCATGGAGACATGGTTTCGTGAAATCTCAACGGTTGATGTTGACACCCTTCCAGAGGAGGGTGGAATCATCTA
>JBMYJV010000214.1:0-1309 GCA_049594755.1 Candidatus Poseidoniaceae archaeon | reverse complement strand
AACGCCACCAAGGACGAATAACTGCGTACTTGGCAAGCACGAGCGAAAACAGAGTGAGCCCAACAGCGATCGCCAAACGAATGTAATCGTTGAGGGCATTGATTTCATCGAGGTACTGCTGATAGTCCATGGTAACCCTAAGCAAAATCCGGCGAACCCGAATATAAAAGGATAGCACCTATACCTCAGTTGTCTGGTTCAAATCGACTTCAGCAAGATTACGGCATTGTTTCAACAAATAACAGACAATATGAAAGAGTCCAAGCAAATCGGTGTGCTATGGAACACCGAAATTCCCTCAACATCATCAACTCAAGTTTCCTCATCGGAATGCCGCTCTTAGCCATTGCAAGCGTCGTTTTCTACAGTCTGCAATACGGAATTTCATGGGTTGAACCACTCATCTTCGTCGCTTTTTACCTCGCTTGTGGCCTTTCAATTACGGCTGGATATCACCGCCTGTTCAGTCATCGTACCCACAAAGCGGCGTGGCCAATGCGTTTGTTCTACGCGCTGTTCGGTGCAGCAGCGTTCCAGAATTCAGCCATCAAGTGGTGCAGCGATCATCGACGACACCATCTAAAGACCGATGAAGAAGAAGATCCATACACGGTCAAGAAAGGTTTCATGTGGGCACACATGGGTTGGGTCATGGTCGACCAAGGAGAGGAAATCGTTGAGCACGTTGAAGATCTTCAAGCCGACAAAATCCTCGCTTGGCAAGATCGCCACATCTTCCTCATTGGTTTCTTGGTCGGAATCGTCTTGCCTGGTGCAGTCGGATATCTTGCGCTTGGTGGAACGCATGGTTTCCTAGGAGGTATGATCTACGGTGGTTTCCTTCGCGTTGTCGTTGTCCATCATGCCACCTTCCTCATCAATTCAGCTGCGCACACTTGGGGAACACAACCGTACTCAACAGCGAACACGTCCCGTGACTCACCAATTCTCTCCTTCTTCACATTTGGAGAAGGATATCACAACTTCCACCACACATTCCAAGCAGATTATCGAAATGGGCACAAGTGGTATCATTGGGACCCATCAAAGTGGTGGATTAAGATTGCATCATGGTTCGGCATGACCAAAGATTTGCACAAGATTCCAAAGAAGTCGATTGAATCTCAGAAGATGAAGACAGCGTTCGAACAGTCACCAGGAAGCGAGGATGTTTCGAGTGAAGTTCAAGCAAAACTCACTCATTGCGTTCAACAACTTCGAAAAGGTTTCACCGATTTGATGAAGCGGAGAGAAGAATACAAACTTGCGAAGATGGAACGAAAGAGAGAGTCGAAAGATGCTTGGAAGC
>JBMYJV010000213.1:0-1464 GCA_049594755.1 Candidatus Poseidoniaceae archaeon | reverse complement strand
CAAACGGAATTCTCGAACAGGCAAGTCGAATCCATTCGGAGCCCCCAGCATTCCCGCATCGTGTGAAAACGAGTACTGTGTCTTTGCCATGCACACCGGTAACGAACCATATCCCCAATCTTGTATTTTCTTCAATTGGCGCTTGGCTGCTGCTTCAATCTGAACACTGTTGGCTCCATACATGCGTGTTGCAATGGCGTGGACCTTGTCTTCAATGGAATCATTTGGAGCAACAAGTGGTAAGAAGGGGCGCCCAGCAGCAACGTGATCATGAATGGCTTCGACAACAGCATGAGCAAGATCTGCTCCTCCTTCTCCACCTTTTGAGTGAACTTCCGTTCGACAAACACGAGCGGCACCGCTTGCACGAGCAGCTGCTTCAATCGCTTCAAGTTCTGCCTCTGTATCACTCATGAATTGATTGATGGAAACAACGACAGGAACACCGAATCGTGCCATGTTCTTGATGTGACGATCGAGGTTTGACGTTGCTCCTGCGATGACTGCTTGGACATTCTCCGTCTCAAGTTCTTCCTTGGAAGGTCGATATCCACCACGTTCTCCAAACGCCTTGCCATGCAATTTCATCGAGCGAACTGTTACGTTCATGACAACACAATCAGGGGCCTTCCCTGAGGTGTTGGCTTTGATGTGCATGAATTTTTCAGCACCCATATCACTGCCAAACCCTGCTTCTGTGACAACATAGTCCGCACATGACAATGCGATTCGGTCCGCTACAATGGATGAATTTCCGTGGGCGATGTTGGCAAAGGGACCTCCATGGATGAATGCTGGATTTCCTTCCAACGTTTGCACAAGATTTGGTAGGAATGCGTTTCGAAGAAGCAGAGCCATGGCTCCAGCAGCTTCGATTTGTTCTGCCTTGATGGGATGTCCTTCGATTGATTCAGCGATGACAATATCACCGAGTCGCTTACGCAAGTCAGCATAATCTCTCGCAAGCACGAGAATCGCCATGATTTCAGAGGCTGCTGTGATATCAAATCGATCCTGTCGCACATGACCGTTGGCTGGACCGCCTAATCCAATGACAACCTCTCGCAATGAACGGTCGTTTAAATCGACTACTCGTGGCCAAAACACACGGTTCGTGTCGATGTTGCATGCGTTTCCATGTTTGATGTGGTTGTCGATAAGGGACGAGAGGAGATTGTGCGCAGATGTCACTGCATGAAGGTCTCCAGTGAAGTGAAGATTGATCTCTTCCATAGGAAGCACTTGCGATTGTCCCCCTCCTGCTGCACCACCTTTGATTCCAAACACGGGCCCCATCGAAGGCTCACGGATCACGCACGTTGCATTCTTGCCGATATGGCACAAGGCTTGCGTCAATCCGATGGTTGTGACCGTTTTGCCCTCACCAAACGGTGTAGGATTGACCGAGGTAACGAGGATGAGATTCCCTTTGGCAGAATCAAAACGTTGTTTCATACCTTCCCA
>JBMYJV010000212.1:0-1517 GCA_049594755.1 Candidatus Poseidoniaceae archaeon | reverse complement strand
TTCAATGGTTTTGATATCTCGAATGATGATGAAACGTTTTGCTGGAGGTTCTTTTCCACCAAAAATCAATGGGAGTTCTTCAGCACTTTCAGCGAACAGCCCACTCTCATGCAATTGCTCAACGGCTTCATCCGTGAAGACAACACTGTCGACGCGATCAATTCTACCTCGAATGTTCAAAGAAGAAATTTCCATTAAATCGTTGAACCCTTGAATTTCGACATATTGTTCAGATCGCTGTTGAAGCGCCCACTCGCTTGCGATAGGTGACGCAGAAGTCAAGCCAAGATCGGCAAGAAGTAGACGCCCCAATCGACCACCAATTGGGGGTTCATGGCTTCCTTCAATCCATGCATTCCACTCTTCAGGAGAGCATCCAATCAAATCGTTGCAGCGATGAACAGATACAGCGTTGGTTCGAGTTAGCCATGGTGCTAACTCAGATAATCGACTCAGAACACTTTGCCATAGTTCCAATTCTGACAGTGCAACACCAAGATGCATAGGTGTGCCGATGGAAAGAGGTTGACCACCAACTTCGATACCAAGCATGGTCATAAGATGCTCTTCAATCGAGTGAACAAGTGTTCCTTTGGCCAATGGAGCGATGTCTTCCGACGGTTCCGGAGTAGCGTCCTTTGCTTGAAGCACCTGCTCAGTCCAGGCTTGTCGTGGACAAACAAACCATGGGTTCAAGCGGCTTGTAGACCATATTTTCGAAGCCTCATCTCTTGTTTGTGTTGCAAGAATTGCTTCCATGTTTTCTGAGCCATAGCTTGGCGGAGGAAGGGGTCGGGGATCGATGGAGGGGCCTCTCGAGCGTCCGTTCTTTTTGAATCCAAGATGTGGATAGGTTTGTGTTGTTCTACCTCCAGATGTTTTGGCTTGAGATACGGTCGGTTGAATGATGAGATTCGTTGTCGTGAGCAAGTTGTTACGAATCGACCAATCCATCGTACTTCCGTTTGCCATTGAGTTGAATTTTGGTTGACGGCGAAACCGGTCAAGGTGAATTTCCCGCTCATATCGAGCGGCAACAGAACGACTTGATTGAATAGCAGAGGTTGGTTGACGGGCGGATTGAATCTCAAGACCAGAATGTTGCCGTTGGTCTCGTAGCGTATTTTCCGCACGTTCAATCACCACCTCACTGCCATTGCTGGTAAGCATTGAGCTTCGGTACGTCAACACATTTCCATCATCTCTCGTTACAATCGACCATCCGGCCCCGTCCGAAATAAGTGGCTCGATGAAAACAGGAGGACGTCGAAGGCTTGACAATTTGCCATCCAATTCAACCATTGAAAGATATTCGGCAACAGGGGTTGAATTTCCAACGGATTCATCATGTTCTGTTTCGAAAAGAATCGCTTGTTGGCTGGAATTGAGCAAGGATTTGAACAAGTGACGAGCGCATCGAATCGGTAAATCACCATCGGTCAACCCCAATTCAACTCGTGCTGCATCATCCACCCAAGGTATTCGCTCGGCCTTCATTGACCACGATTCTGCATCCA
>JBMYJV010000211.1:0-1533 GCA_049594755.1 Candidatus Poseidoniaceae archaeon | reverse complement strand
CAGTCACGAGAGACAATGCTGGAGGCGGACATGATCACTCCTCCTCTGCGTTGATTCCTTCTTCTGTATGACGTTCGACTTCTTCGATGGAATGACCTACGAGGCGAATGAAAACATCCTCCAATGTCTCGTTTTCTGATTCTTTCAAACCAGAGACGGTTCCAGCAGCGAGGACACGTCCATGGTTGATGATGGCCATTCGATTGCACATACGTTCAGCCATCTCAAGGACGTGCGAACAGAGGAAGATGGTCCCTCCGTTTGCGACATGGTCGAGCAACCACTCTCTGCATTTTCTCTGATAAATTGGGTCAAGATTGGCAAACGGCTCGTCTAAAAACAACAATTTCGGCTTGTGGATGAAGGCTGATGCCAGCATCACCTTCTGACGCTGTCCTTTCGACAAGTCCTTGCACATCGTATCACGCTTTTCTTGCAAACCGAACCAATCAAGCCAGTACTCAACCTGCTCATCGAGATCTTCGAGTCCTCGCAATCGGGCAACGAATTGGAGGAATTCAGTTGGTGTTAGGAACGAAGGTGGCGATTCCGATTCAGGAACAATACCGATGTTGGCCTTCAGTTTCTGAGGCGATTGCTTGGCATCAACACCCAAGACTTCGATTTGACCAATCGATGGTTGCAGTTGACCTGTAAGGAGTTTGATGAACGTGGACTTTCCAGCACCATTGGGTCCAAAGACGCCGAAGAATTCACCCGAATGGACTTCAACGTTCAATGGGTGAAGAGCAACGAACTCGCCGTATCGCTTCCCCATGTCGACTGCGCGTACGAGAGGTTGTGCATCATCGCCCATACACTTACGAATCAACTAGAGGTTTTCATTGCTTGCTTGAAGCACCTAAGCGATGCATCGGTGGACTCTTGAACTTCCTTCATGTGCGATTTGTATGACGCCCCCTCAAGACGACGTTTTGACGATTGAAACACTACCTGTTGAAGCATGCGATGACGGTACAGTTGTTGCTTTGGTGACCATCAATCGACCCAACAAATTGAACGCATTGAACGCTGATGTCACGTCTGCCATGAAAGCCATGGTCGCATGGGCAGAATCCGAAGATGCTGTTCGTTGCATCGTTGTCACAGGTGCACAACCGCTCATTCCTGAAGAAGGAAAGCGAGCAAAACCAAATGCGTTCGTTGCAGGTGCTGACATTACGGAATTCCTCGGTGCTGGAAGCGAGGAAATTACGGTCAAATTCACCGATAATGCTATCGAAGCATTGTGGAACATGAGCAAGCCGACCATTGCCATGGTCGATGGTTTTGCTCTTGGAGGAGGTCTTGAGGTTGCTTGTTCTTGTGACATTCGTATCGCAAGTTCACGATCGAAATTTGGAACGCCTGAAATCAACCTTGGACTGATTCCAGGCTACGGTGGGACCCAACGACTTGTCTCATTGCTCGGATATGGAAAAGCCTTGGAAATGGTGTACACTGGAGAGATGATTGCAGCTGATGAAGCGCATCGAATCGGTCTTGTGAACCATGTTGTTGAAGCTGATGAAT
>JBMYJV010000210.1:0-1858 GCA_049594755.1 Candidatus Poseidoniaceae archaeon | reverse complement strand
GCTGCTGCTTCAATCTGAACACTGTTGGCTCCATACATGCGTGTTGCAATGGCGTTGACCTTGTCTTCAATAGCATCATTTGGAGCCACGAGTGGCAGGAACGGTCGTCCAGCAGCAACGTGATCGTGAATGGCCTCAACAACAGCATGAGCAAGGTCTGCTCCTCCTCCCCCACCTTTCGCGTGAACTTCCGTCCGACAAACACGAGCAGCACCGCTTGCACGTGCAGCTGTTTCAATCGCTTCCAGTTCTGCCTCTGTATCACTCATGAATTGGTTGATCGAAACAACGACAGGAACGCCGAATCTTGCCATATTCTTGATGTGACGATCGAGGTTCGATGTTGCTCCTGCAATAACGGCCTGGACATTTTCTGTCTCAAGTTCTTCTTTTGAAGGCCGATATCCTCCACGTTCTCCAAACGCTTTACCATGCAACTTCATTGAGCGAACTGTTACATTCATCACAACACAATCAGGGGCTTTCCCTGAGGTGTTGGCTTTGATATGCATGAATTTTTCAGCACCCATGTCACTGCCAAATCCTGCTTCTGTGACAACATAGTCGGCACATGACAATGCGATTCGGTCCGCTACAATGGATGAATTTCCGTGGGCGATGTTGGCAAAAGGACCTCCATGGATAAATGCTGGATTTCCTTCCAATGTCTGTACAAGATTTGGTAGGAATGCGTTTCGAAGAAGCAAAGCCATCGCTCCTGCTGCTTCGATTTGTTCTGCCTTGATGGGATGTCCTTCGATCGATTCAGCGATGACAATATCACCCAGCCGCTTACGTAAGTCAGCATAATCTCTCGCAAGGACGAGAATCGCCATGATTTCAGATGCTGCTGTGATGTCGAAGCGATCCTGTCGCACATGGCCGTTGGCGGGACCACCTAAACCGATGACAACCTCTCGCAACGAACGGTCGTTCAAATCTACCACTCTTGGCCAAAACACACGGTTTGTATCGATGTTGCATGCGTTTCCATGTTTGATGTGGTTGTCAATCAGGGACGAGAGGAGGTTGTGTGCAGATGTTACTGCATGAAGGTCTCCAGTGAAGTGGAGATTGATTTCTTCCATTGGAAGTACTTGTGATTGTCCTCCACCTGCTGCACCGCCTTTGATTCCAAACACAGGTCCCATCGATGGTTCACGGATGACACACGTCGCATTCTTTCCGATATGGCACAAGGCTTGCGTCAATCCGATGGTTGTGACCGTTTTGCCCTCACCAAACGGTGTAGGATTGACCGAGGTAACGAGGATGAGATTCCCTTTGGCAGAATCAAAACGTTGTTTCATACCTTCCCAGCTTAGTTTTGCCATGTATTGTCCATGAGGAATCAGTTCGCCAGAAGGGATGCCTAATTTCCATGCAATGGTCTCAATGGGTTCAAGTTTTGCAGCACGAGCAATCTCCAAATCACTTGCCATGAACCACTGCATGTCCATTTGGCTATCAAATCAACCCCTCGAACGAGGGTGAACCCTCCAATTTGTGGAGGGTTTCTATCCGGCGAATTCATTCTTCCTTCATGGAACCGAGGTAGTCTGGTAGATCAACACCAGCCATCTTGGCTACATCATGGACAGGAGGTAGTGAGCGAATCAAGGAAGATACGAAGTTCGCAGTGCTTCCACCTTCGCCACCATTGCCTGAATCCCAAACGGTAATCTTGTCGATTTGGAGGTTGGCGATGGCTTCAGTTTGTCGAGCAACAATCTCCTCAATCTTCTCAACCATCAAGAGCGTAGCAGCGGCTTTGACATCGCCACCAGCACTCGCAACGAGTTGCTTGTAACCGTTCGCCTTTGCTTCAAGAACCGCCTTGGTACCTTCCGCTTCAGCA
>JBMYJV010000209.1:0-1870 GCA_049594755.1 Candidatus Poseidoniaceae archaeon | reverse complement strand
GGTCCGTTTCCTCAAGGATCGGAACATCGCTCATGGTCGCACCAACGGTGACCTACACATAAGGTCGATGTTCAGTCTTCTTCATCAACAACTTCGAAATCGGCGTCGACGACGTCATCGCCTTCAACATTGATCGAACCATCGCCCTCGTTGTTTTCTGCTTCTGCCATTTCAGCAGCAGCAGCTTCATACAACTTGGAAGAGATGGCATGCATCGACTCTTCAACTTCCTTGACCTTGGCTTGAATGGCAGCCTCGTCCATGGCTTCGTCATCGATTGGCTTACCATCAGCATCTTGAACAAGCGCCTCAAGTTCGGTCAATTTCTCTCGAACTGGCTCAAGATCGGATGCGTCGAGTTTGTCTTCGTTTTCGTCAAGCGTTCGTCGTGTTTGATAGACGATTTGATCGGCCATGTTTCGCAATTCAATCTTGGCCTTTCGTCGCTTGTCCTCTTCTGCAAAGGATTCTGCTTCAGCAATCTTTGCCTGGATTTCCTCTTCAGAAAGCGAAGTCTGGGATTCAATCTTGATGGATTGTTCCTTGCCCGTACCCATGTCTTTCGCGCTGACGTTGACGATACCGTTTGCATCGATGTCGAAGGTAACCTCGATTTGAGGAACGCCACGTGGAGCTGGAGGAATGTCCGTTAGGTGGAATTGACCGAGTGTCACGTTGTCCTTAGCAAACTCACGCTCACCTTGCAAGACGTGGATTTCAACAGCAGGTTGGTTGTCGCTTGCTGTGGAATAGATTTCACTTCGTCGTGCAGGAATGGTCGTGTTCCGCTCGATCATGGTCGTAGTGACGCCACCAAGTGTCTCGATACCGAGGGTCAATGGTGTAACATCGAGAAGGAGGATGTCTGAAACATCGTCATCGCCAGCAATGATACCTGCTTGGAGTGCAGCACCCATAGCGACGGCTTCGTCAGGGTTGATGCCCTTGTACGGAGCCTTACCTGTTTCCTTTTCGATGGCCGATTGGACAGCAGGAACACGTGTTGAACCACCAACGAGAATGACCTTGTCGACATCGCCTTTCTTGACGCCAGCGTCCTTCATGGCTTGTCGTGTTGGAGCCATTGTGTCCTCAATGTGCTTTGCAATGAGGTCTTCGAATCGTGCACGAGAAAGCGTAATGTCGAGGTGCTCTGGGTTGCCGTCCTTCATGGTGATGAACGGGAGATTGATTTGAGAGGATTGTGTTCCTGAGAGTTCAATCTTCGCTTTTTCAGCAGCTTCCTTGAGTCGGCTCATGGCTTGGTTGTCCTTGGACAAATCGATACCAGTTTCACGCTTGAATTCGCTGACCAACCATTCGATGATGCGCTCGTCAAAGTCGTCTCCACCGAGTTTGTTGTTTCCAGCAGTTGCCTTGACTTCGATCTGTGGTTGTCCATCAACGTCGTAGATTTCGAGGATGGAGACGTCGAAGGTTCCACCACCAAGGTCGTAGACGAGAATGGTTTGGTCATCGCCCTTGTCTGCTCCATAAGCAAGAGCTGCAGCGGTTGGCTCGTTGATGATACGGAGAACATCCATGCCAGCAATTCGTCCAGCATCTTTGGTCGCCTTTCGTTGTGCATCGGTAAAGTAAGCAGGGCATGTAATGACAGCTTGCTTCACTTCGTGACCGAGATAGGCCTCAGCATCGGCCTTTAACTTCTGCAGAATGAACGCAGAAATCTCTTGAGGCGTGTAACTGGTCCCATCGATGTCGGTCTTCCAGTCGGTTCCCATGTGTCGCTTGACGGAAATCATGGTTCGGTCTGGGTTGGTCACCGCTTGTCGCTTGGCTGTGATACCAATCAAGCGTTCACCGTCTTTGCTGAATGCAACGACGGAAGGGGTTGTTCGTGCGCCTTCTG
>JBMYJV010000208.1:308-1873 GCA_049594755.1 Candidatus Poseidoniaceae archaeon | reverse complement strand
AACTCAACCTCCTCAATCGCTTCGATGCTCGATGGCGGTGATGTTGGAATGGGACTGTACGAATTTACAATCAACGTCGTTGTCAACAGTGGAGGCTCTCCAGTCTGTCAAAATGATGATTCGGACGAATCAATTGATTGGACAATCTCTCTGATTACGCTCGACTACACGTTAACAGAAGTCAAAGAGTGAATTGTTGAGTTTCGTATCCAATTGACCAACCTGATGCTTCGAGTTGTCTTGATGCATCCGAATGTGGGTTATACAACGGGTTTGTATGATTGAGATGGATAAAATCAATCTCTAGATCATCCTCACGCCGTAATCCCAATCGTTGAAGTGATTCTTCCACCGTAGGATGAGGAACGACGCTCATGTCCCGGCCTTGCAATTCCCCACCAGACCAAAACGTTCCATCGAGGAGTGCGACATCGATGTTAAATTTCCGAAGGAACGCTCGAATTGATTCACAACCGTGTAGTTCCAGAGTTTGATCCCACGAATCATGATCGGGTAGGAACAGCAAGGACTTCTCTTGGCCTCTGATGATTGTAGCGTGCATGTCGGAAAGTTCAGCTCGATGAGGTACTGGGATGAATTCGACAATCACATCATCGATCTCAACCTGCGGAAACGTACTAGGCTCAAGCACATTTTGTTTCAACAATTGATTCCAAGCGGGTGTTGCTTCAATGAGTGCTTGCATCGATGGACTGCAATGGAGTTTGATGTTTCGTGCTGACATCGTTTCTCGGCCAAACAAACCCAGTCCATCCACGTGGCCAAGGTGTGCATGTGTGATGAAGAGATGATCGATGCTCGGATTGCCAATCATCCGCAATTGACGCCCAAGGTCTCGGGTTGCTTCGACAAGGAGTGTTGTCCCACCACTTGTTTGAATTCCAAGAGCAACTGGGCTCCTGTAATCATCTTCTGTCAATCCTTGACAGCACGAACGAGTGCAGCCAGGTTGGGGGCGCCCTCCGTCTTGGGCGATTCCAAGCAATGTGACGACCGCCATGATGACAGCACACACTCCTGCAACATAGACATATTCAGGGGGAAGACCTCAAGCGAGACGCCTGTCTGGAATGGGATGACGGGCTTATGGCACGACCAGCGCAGGTATCCTTCCCTGGCCAAAAACAGCGGATGCGGATGCGTGGAACAAAGCATGCAAACGATGCTACAGCGAAGCGGCTCAGTCGGCAATTGCGACAGCTCCTCGACGATCCTGACAACTATCTCCCAACCATGACATGGAAAGGTCGCTTGAGTTGGGGTCGGAAAGATCCCGTAACAAAAACGTTGCAAGACCTCCGAAAGATTGTTGCCAAAAAGGACGATATGAAATGGCTCTCAAAGCGAATGCTTGCAAAACGTGGCGACCCAGTCGGGAAAGCCCTCGCTGGCTCGTTGCATGCTGCACATGATGAGGAGATTTCACTCGTTGGAAATTTCAAATCCCCGAATTTTGGGTCGGGTTCGTTTATTCGACGTGGTGACGGGAAGCAAGGATATCTTGCTGGATTGCAAAATCATCAGAATCTCACATTACGGATGTT
>JBMYJV010000208.1:0-298 GCA_049594755.1 Candidatus Poseidoniaceae archaeon | reverse complement strand
CCATGGGAAGAACATGCACGGAAAGGCATGTACTTCTTCTCATGGGAAAATGGATTTGTGTGCACTGGGCCAAACCCAAACCCTCCAAAGGGATGGTTGGAAGATGTTCTCGAGCGATCTCGTTTTGATTTCAAGCACGAGGAATTGGAGGGTGTCGATGTTTACGTGGCGGGGGATATAACTAGCCAAGAGGTTCTCAACGGTACGCCTTCCTCACAAGGATGGGTTCGTCTCACATTCAAACATGGGCCAATTGTTGGCATTGATCTGCAATCACTGAAAGCTACCAAAGAAAAAC
>JBMYJV010000207.1:941-1912 GCA_049594755.1 Candidatus Poseidoniaceae archaeon | reverse complement strand
TACATTCCGATCTTGGTGATGGTTTCATCAAAGGTGTTGACGGACGTACTCGTCGAATCGTTGGTGCCGATCATGAACTCTCCGATGGAGATGTTCTGAGAATCCACTCAAAGTGAGTATTCAGTGCCCTTTTGGACGTTCGTAGTCGGGCGTAAGTCGAGCAAGTGTGCTGGAATACTTTGCTGCACTTGTGAAAAAGAGCACAACAGAAGCGAGTGTGAGCAATGCTAACATGATCAACATATACCATCCCCAAGGGTCAATACTGCGAACGGTCGTGATGTAGAGCCCCCACAACACAGTGAGGTAAAGGAAGGGGCGATATCGACGAGTAACGGTGCTCAGTCGAGCAGCCTTCAATGTGTCATCGTAGAGGTTCGCAGCCTCGTCCTTGCTGACGTAACCGTGCTCAACGCCACAGCGGGAACAAACCTGGGTGTTGGGGCCATTTCCGTGGATGAAAAATTCACGAGGATATGTTCCTGAGCAGAGTCGACAGATAGGCATCTTCTTCCCTCATTCCTTGCCAATGTGTGCCGTCATTTCAACCATGCGCTCGATACTCAGGAAATTCGAGAGGATTTTGACACCAGATGGACTTCCGACCGATTCAGGATGGAATTGGACACCAAACACAGGTGCTTGGTTCGAGTGCAACCCCAGCACGAGCGATTTTGTATCATCTGTTGCATCAACAACGATGGTTGGGTGCCCAAGAAGATCCGCCGTAAGCAATGTCAATGAGTTGTATCTCGTCATTGAAACATCGTTCATTGAATGAAACAATCCACTCTGATTGTGAATACACTTGACAGGCGTACCATGAACAGGCCCTATTGGACTTGGAACCAATTCCAATCCTGATGCTAACCCAATCGCTTGATGTCCTAAGCAGATGCCAAGCAGTGGAGGGGTTTGTCCTTGAAGCGATAACGATGCGAAATCCATGGTGAGTTCACTGTCTTGTGGCC
>JBMYJV010000207.1:0-931 GCA_049594755.1 Candidatus Poseidoniaceae archaeon | reverse complement strand
AACCGGGACCTGGCCCGAGAATGATGTGCGATGGTTGCAATTCGTCTATGAGTTTTTGAGCAGATGATTCTAACGTACCCCGTCCAGAAACGATGTTCACATGATGTCCAAGTCCACAAATGCTGTGTGCAATGTTGTAGGTGAATGAATCAAGATTGTCGATAAGTAGAACCGCATGTTTCTCAAACGTATTCGTATGAATAGCCGCTTGGGTCGTGCTGTTGGTTTGAACGCTCTCAAGTGGAAGTGGATGAATGGCCAAGCTCTTCACTGGATTGGATTGGGCAGCCTCATCCAACCATCCACACGATCGTAGCAGTGCGTTTGCTTTCCATTTCGCTTCAGCAACCTCGGATTTTGGATTGGATTCAATGGTAATCCCTCCCCCTGCTGTGACGCGTGAATACCATTCTTCTCCCTCCCTTCGAAGTTCAGCGGTTCGTATCAGAATGTTCCAAGATGAGCATCCAGTTGATGCATCAAACCATCCCATCGACCCGGTCCAGAACGATCGAGGCCGTCGTTCTAATTCATCGATTGCAGCACATACCACCGTTCTTGGACAACCTGTAATCGAACCGCCAGGAAATACATTCTCGATGCAATCGAAGACGTCTACGTGGTCATCCAACTTTCCCTTAATTCGAGAAACGAGATGTTGGACTTCAGCATATGCCTCGACATCAAATCGATCGACCCACACTTGGTTTGATTTGGAAATACGACCGAGATCGTTCCGCATCAAATCAACCAACATTCGATGTTCGGCGCGTTCCTTACGATCCGAAATCATGTCTTCACGTAGGAGTAATTCTTCAGCATCCGATGCTCCTCGAGGAGCTGTCCCTTTGATTGGTGCAGTCGTAATGATTCCATCTTTCGTAGTAAGGAGTGATTCAGGTGATGCAGATACGAGCGAGAAACCCTCGTC
>JBMYJV010000206.1:0-1920 GCA_049594755.1 Candidatus Poseidoniaceae archaeon | reverse complement strand
GAGCCATCCTTACGGGTTGGATACATGTTGGGAACAACACGATAGCCTCCACCGAACGTCTCCCCAGTTGTTACCGTCATCATGGTCAGATCATGAATTGTTGGCTCGCCATCATCCAACGTCATCTCAACCTTTCTTCGTGGCCAGAATGGGATGGTTGTTACACCAAGGTAAGTGTACTTCTTGGGTCCTTTGATCCATTTTGCTCGACGTAGTTTCGCTCGACTGATGGCCGATGTAATTCCAGCATCTGATTCAAGGAACACCCAACGCACGGTTCGACCTTCAGTGTTCGCTTCTCCATCCCAAGCATTCGATGGAGGGCTTGGATAACCATCGAGTGTGGGTGCTGCAACACCTTCGAGTCGCCAAGCTCCACAACTTCGATCCACACCGTCCACGAGAATGTCCAGTGCAGCGTTGAGATTGTTACGCGGAATCCCATGGGTAATGCAACAGTCGTTTCCTGAACCAAAGGGGATCTGACCAAGAGGGATGCTCGAACCTCGAAGTCCAGAGGCAACTTCGTGAACGATGCCATCGCCGCCAACAGCAACAACTAGAAGCGCTTCTTCACCACTTGTCTCGATCTCTGTCCGAATTTGATGAGAAAGTTCAGCACCATGACCAATCCGTTCGGTCATGTGTTCAACGACCTCAAATCCACGCTCAATCAATCGATTTTTGATACCAGGCCAAGCCTTACCGCAGCGAAAGTCCCGACTTGCAGGATTGATGATAAAATGCGCCTTGACCATACGGTTTGCTGATTCTTGCACGGTTTCAATGTATCCATGGATGAACGAACAGACTCATCAACTCGATACCTTTCGGAATTGATGAGGACCCCCTATGTGGACCAAGGAAGACGAGGCTTTCATGCAACGCGCTCTCGACGTTGCTGAACGTGGTCGTGGTCGTGTGGCTCCCAATCCCTTGGTCGGTTGTGTTCTCGTCAAGGACGGTGAGGTCATTGCAGAAGGATGGCACGACCACCTTGGAGGTCTGCATGCTGAACAGATGGCCATCCATGATGCAGAATCGAAAGGAAAGTCCCCCAACGGTGCAACGGCCTATGTTACATTGGAACCATGCAATCACTACGGTAGAACCCCTCCTTGTACGGAAGCCTTGCTTTGGTCCGGTGTGAAACATGTCATTGTCGCTCATCCAGATCCAAACCCAACCGTTCGCGGCAAAGGCTTCCAAGTGCTCGAAGATGCAGGAGTTTCAGTTCAATCAGGACTTCTCAAACATCGTGCTGCTGAACAAATGAAACCCTTCCTCCATTGGTGCGAACATCGACGCCCAATCGTTTCCGTCAAACTTGCCGTCGATGCGAACGGTTCAGTCGATGACCGAAGCGGAGAAGCACAACGCTTCACCAGTGAAGCATGTCTCGATGAAGTTCATCGCTTGCGCAGAGATTGCGATGCCATCCTTGTCGGAGCTGAGACCATCGAACGCGACAATCCTTCCCTTACCGTTCGTCGGATTGAGACGGATCGTCAACCACTTCGAGTCGTTCTTGATCCACAAGAACGAACCAATCCAGAAGCCAACGTCTACACGGACGGCCATGAAACAGTTCAGATCGGAGCAGATTACAACGGCTTGATTCCCCTACTCAACCGATTAGGCGATATGGAAAAACAACGATTGCTCATCGAAGGAGGTCCAACGACCATCCATTCGTTCCTCAAGGAAGGGTTGGTGGATGAATTCTATCTGGTTCAAAGCAAAGTTGTTCATCAAGAGCCTGTTCCATCCAACGTCGATCAGGTCGTGCTCAGTCAGGCAGGATTGACGTTGCAACGAACTGAAACATGGGGCGAAGAGTCTGTACAAGTTTGGTTGCGAAAGGCTTCGCAGTGATGTGAAGATTGAGCGGGCGATGCAGGATTCGAACCCACGTCGAAA
>JBMYJV010000205.1:0-1926 GCA_049594755.1 Candidatus Poseidoniaceae archaeon | reverse complement strand
TCTATCATATGAATGTATGTTCTTTCGCAATTTCACACATCTTCAAGTGAGATTCCACAGTCCACGTTTCAGGTGCAACAATGGACCCGACCAACACCATCGAGCGATTCCAGTCTGCTGGAAAAGCCTTGGGTGAGGCGCAGTACCGCAATCGTGAGGAAGGATTTGCCATTATCGTTGAAGGTCCGAGAGACAAAGCGGCCTTGCTCCGACTCGGTTTTGTCGGACCCATCGAAGTGGTGAATCGTGGATGGGGAATGGACCGTTTGGCTGCGTATCTCTACGAAACGTATGGAACCCGGACGAGCGATAGACGCTCGACCATGACCCTGTTGATGGATTGGGACCGGACTGGAGGAAAGTTGCAATCCAACCTTCGCCGCCGCCTCGAATCCTTTGATGTGATGATCGATGAGAATCTTCGAAAGGTGCTGATGAAGGCGCTTAAGCCCGAGACGCGGGTAGTAGAAAGCCTCGGCGGCCTTGCCGGCGCCCTGATTCCATACATGGATTTGGAAGCAACCATCAGAACTGAACAAGAATGATATTTCAGGTGGAAGTTAAAATACTCTCCAACCTTGTATTCAAGCATGGGGCTTCTACGCAACTACCGATGGTTGAAGGCCCTCGACCTCAAGCCCTATCCGAAGCCCGATTTTGCCAAGAAGGCGGCAACGGAAGCAGAACTCGATGTGTGTGAAACAATCCGAGGCTTGGACGGTGTCGTCGAAGTTTATCACTCGGCACGTATTGACCAAATCACCACTGGAAAGAGTCGACGAGAAGCGGACATCATCGTTCTCATGGAGAACCGTATTGTATTCATTGAAGTCAAGAACTTCAAAGGCGATGTCACAATGATCGAGAACGTCTTGCATCAGAATGGACAATCTCGAGGATGGACCTTTGCAAAGCTCGAAGAAGCCGTTGGCCGATTCCACGAAATCAGTCGACATGTTGGTATCCAAATCCAACACGATACCATTGAGACCGTCCTTGCGTTTGTAGGATCTGCCAATGTGGATGGGAGTGTCCAGCCTCGAGCGCTCACTGGTTCTTTTGTTGCTCGCTCAAAAAGCGAATTGGTTGCCCTCCTCTCCTCATCGGAAGAGCATCATGCAGATTTTGATGAGGCGACCCTCAAGGCTTTGAAAAAATTGCTTGCCATGTTTGGCACATGGGATGCCATCGAATTTCCGAATGAGGCTCGACATGAAGGCGATATAATTCATCCACGCGATTCCGTTCGCGAATGGCGAGTCAACTACAAGGAACTGCGAATTCGAAACGAACGGAGCTGGTGGGGCACGTTCTTCCGCGGCCCGAAGTTTATCGGTGAATTGATTCCGCGTTTGGGTCATGATGTTCAAACGGTGGAGATCGACCACCACGAGTTAGCCGTATTGCACAATCCACACGATCGAAAGGACGAAGAGTACCCCTTCGAGGACGTTGCAATCCTCACCTTCGGTTACACGGAGGTTCCTGATTGGAACAAAGTCCAACTCATGAAATCCGCCAAACCCAAGCGTGAGCCCTCAGAACAGGTGATTCCAACACCCCAAGAAGGCGATGTGATTCCTCAAGCACGAATCCTGCGTCACCTAACAAATCCACCTTACGAAGGCATTGTCTTCCGATTGGACGACAAGAACGAGGGTGTTCTCTGGCGCGATCAGATGTCGATGATGGAATGGGAAAACAAAGACATGCTGTTCCCCATTAACTCAGCCCGCGATGTCGAAATCACGTTGTCCCAATACAACAAGAAAAGGAAAAGTTGGAGAATCAAAGTCAAGACGCTCGAGTGAGCATTACTCACTCGGTGGAACGACACGACCGTCCTCTTTGACCGTGTTCAAGACCACTTGCGTAAAGGAGCGCTGAACACCTTTCAGAGTGAAAACCGTCTTGGTCAAATCGTCG
>JBMYJV010000204.1:0-1931 GCA_049594755.1 Candidatus Poseidoniaceae archaeon | reverse complement strand
TTGTCAATGCTGCAACCGCACCAGGGAGTGCAGCTGCAAGACCGGCCATCGCAATGAAGACCTTGCAGCCATCTTCTTCGGCTTTGTGAATGATGTCTTCAACGAATTTTGGAGAGCGGTGCGCAGATGCCACGCGCAGTTGGTAGTTTACGCCAAATTTGTCAAGCACCTTTGTGCACTTTTCAGCAATCGGCATGTCAGACTTCGAGCCAAGTAAGATAGATACATCCATGTCCATTTCGCAGCGCGGGTAGTTCTTTTAGATGACCCCTCACTCTTCTTCAACCAAAAACTGCTCAAGGTCAAAAATCTGGTCTGAAAACACATCAAGATGCAGCCAACAACCATCGTCTTGAAATTCACAGTACATGACCGCTAGTTGCTGCTTTGTACGAGAAATTGCCATAAGACCATTGCTCGGTTTTGCATTCATAATCTTCCAATGGTTCAAACGAGAAGGATTGAGTTGAAGGTAGCTTTTCGCATTCCATTCTCTGCGAAATTGAACACCGAAACCTGCGGAGGTTTTCTCGGCAACCCGATACGTCGTGAAAAAAAGGCCAAAACAAAAACCGAGCGCAATCCAATGTGGAATCTGATCAACAAATACGCAAACAACAGATGCAACGAAGAGGACTACGCTGAGATGAACACCACGATGTAAAACAAGGACTCTGCGTTGAGTGAATGTTGAGAACAACGCCAATCCAAGAAGAAGATTTGAGACGAGAATCAACCAAGGTACGAATGCGGTGTACTTGCCCGAAAGGAGCATAAGAATCGGAAATGCCATTGTTAAGAGAGATCCTGCCATCGTAAAGAGTGGCGTGATCATGATGGCCTTCTCTTCGGAAGGATACCATCCGCTAACGAACAGTCCAACCATATCCCTTCCAGTTCAATCGAGTTCTTTTGTCTGTTGGATATCGGCGATGTTGTTATATTCTTCTGATGATTTACTGTCATAATGGAGCAAGTCTATCGTTGCGACTCGGATTCTTTTTTTGCTCGTTTGGAAGAGCACAGGGATTTACAGGTGATTCATAGCGGACAAGAAGCCCAGGTGTATCGTGGCTTGCTTCAGTTTGTTCGCCTGAGCTACCATGAAATTGGTGATGAACTCCTAGTTCGTTTTCGTCCAAGCATTACACTCATCGGATTAATGATGCTCTCATCAGTATTGGTTGCCACAGCCTTTGTTGCCCCATGGTGGTGGCTACTCATCGAAATCGTTCTCCTCTCGATGGCGTTGATCATCAATTCGTCTCAATTGACATGGGAATTGCTGCAGTTCACGCAGGAACCCATTACGCTCCGAACTCACTCATCATCGAATGGATGACGCAAGCAAAGGTTACGGGCAGCATAGACCTCATCGACACGACGGACTGGCGTAGTCGTTGGAGCGTTGTGCAACGTTTCTGCATCGAGTTGGAGGACTTTACAGAAGTCTCTCGCAAACGTATCGAGTGTTTCTTTTGACTCCGTCTCCGTTGGTTCGATCATCATACATTCAGGGACGACGAGTGGGAAGTACACCGTTGGAGCCATGTAGCCCATATCGAGAAGTCCCTTGGCGACATCCATTGCGGATATGCCCAAGGCTTCCTTTGCAGGGCCGAGTGAAAGTGTGAACTCGTGCTTCGCAACAATGGTGTCTGCCCCATCCACGAAGAGGTGATCGACACCTGCAGCTTTGGCCTCACGATGAATAGCGTGACGGAGGTAGTTGGCGTTCAAAACAGCATGTTCCGACATAGTGCGTAGTTCCTTACCGTAGCGTCGGTAATAGGCCCAGCATCGAAGGACTGCCCCTGCGTTACCATGCCATTGTTGCACCTTACCGATGGTATGTTCTGGAGTGTGCCATGTGTACCAATAATCGTCAACACACTGCTTCTTCTCCTCGTCCGTAGGAGCACGGCGAGCGA
>JBMYJV010000203.1:0-1950 GCA_049594755.1 Candidatus Poseidoniaceae archaeon | reverse complement strand
GTGTGGCCAAATCTGGATATAACTGCGTTCTCAAGGACGTCGAGGACTTGTTCTTGGCTGATGAGTATGAGGGATAGCGTACCACTCCCGTCTTGATCTTCGTCAATACGGAGCAATTGGTAGATGAGGTCGTTTCCAGACTTTCGCAGCAAGTGGTCCACTTCGTCCAAAACGATGATCAAGTGACGTCCATTGTTCCTCAACAATTTTCTCAAACTGCTCAACAATTCACCCATTGAAAGCCCACGGTCTGGGTGACCAGGGTCGAGGGACTGAACGATACGTTGTGCAACTCGAACGTTTGTTGTCGCATTTCGGCAATTGATGTGGACGCTTCGAAGCGGCCGCTTATTTCGCAGATGGTGTTCAATATCTCTGCAAAACGTTCGTGCAAGAAGCGTTTTTCCACTTCCAACAGGACCAGTAATGACGACGTTCGCACTACCGTTTGGATGAGCGATGGAATGGAATTTTCCAGCCAGAGTTTGTTGAATACTCTCCCGTCCCACCATCGCCTCTGGAATGTAATCAAAGTCCAAAGGGTCAGGGTTCAGGAGGATGAATCCTGAACCGATTCGGTCGAGATAGTCGCTCATGCTGATTGCATCTTGATGCCAACCGTTCTTGAACACTCGCTCTTTTCCAAACGAAAATCGAGTGTTGTTCAAGGGATTTCATCGAATTGATATCCGAGTTCCCACTTTTTCTCGCCGAGTGCAACTTCGAGCTCGAACGGTGTGATCAATGGTTTAGCATACTTGACGGCATCATCGATAGCGATTCGGGGGCATGCTGTGTTGACGAAAGCATCAACTGGATAGAAATCAATCAATTCAGGGCCGACATGTTCGAGAGCCAGAAGATATCCTTTCTTTCCATGCTTTTCCAACAAGCGCTTCATTCGAAGGGCAAGTGTTCGTCGCATTTGTCCCGGTTTTTCTCCAATAAGAATTCCGAACTTTTCTGCGTCCATGGAGGACATGATCAATCCAAAGCGCTGACGAAGAATTCGTTCAATTCGTTCGAACGACATCTCGATGGCATCGCCGGAATATGGGTCGAGCATAGCGAGTGGTTTTCCTGTGTGAAGGACCAATCCAATCGGATGGAAGTCGCCGCTTCCGAGGAAGAGGTAGTGTCCAATGGTATCATCATCACCAGAATAATTGCAACCCAAAACTTGTCCTGGGAAGGTGAGTCGTGCGCCTCCCATTGGAATCGTCACGTCAAATCCGGCTTGTTCCAAGCGGTCGTGGAATTCCGGTAAGAGATGCAAGTGTTGTATGCTTCCAACCAAGCCAAGTTTCGTGTCTTTCAGAGGCGTCATGCGTCCAACTGCATCCATGAAGCGTTCTTGCGCTTCTTCCTCGCTCAATTCGCCCGTTGATTGCTCAGCCATTCGCTTCTTGGCGATGTCCAAATGGGCGTTGAGCATGGGAATGACAGGAGCGAGTTCAGGATCTCCGTCGTAGGTGACGTCGATGAACTGCGTTGGCATTCCTGAATCGATGTTCATTTGCGAGTGGCCCATGTGAGCAACAAGTTCCACGCCCATCATTTTCATTTTATCATGGACCAAATCACACGCTCCATAGCATGGATCAGCAGCGAGAACAACCTTTGCTCCAGAACCAGATTCAATCTCGTCCATCATTTCCAGCGCTTGCATCTTCAATCCTTCAGGAACTTGAAGTGCGACAAGCCGATTATCGTTTTTCTGTATACGCTCGATGAGTTCTTCCAGTTGGAAATCGTGTCTGTCCAAATCCATCAAATCACCTCACCGAGAAGGACGACTTTACCGTCCACCATTTCGAGTCGAACAATGGATGAAATTTCAATGTGCGGATATTTTTCTTGCAATTGAGTCAATCCCGGTCCTTTCTCGACGACGACAATGATTGCTTCAATGACCGCACCAAGAGATTCAACGCCTCGGATGATGGCATC
>JBMYJV010000202.1:0-1956 GCA_049594755.1 Candidatus Poseidoniaceae archaeon | reverse complement strand
CTCCCTGGTGGGTTGACGTTCGCAGCAAAATCGACGCTGTTCAAGATTCCAGTCCTCTCTCGAATCATGAAGTGGATTGATGTCCAACCTGTCGAGCGTGAGCAAGATGGCGTCGCCAGCCCGGAAGAACGAAAAAAGGCCAATTCAAAACTTATCGATACGTTGGCTGAACTTGTTGCAAACGGTGAACGAATTGCCATCTTTCCAGAGGGGCTGAGCCACACAGAATCCTATGCAGTTGAATTGAAAACAGGGGCTGCCCGAATTCTTCTTGAGGCACATCGCAGAGCCGTAGAAGCAGGTAAACCAACACCAAACATTGTCCCGATAGGATTGCATTACAGCGATCAACATTCATTCCGGGAACGGGTGAGTTTGCAGATCAATCGTCCACTAGAGGCACCCCCACTGCCTCAAGAGGAAGGAGCGCCACAACCGTCTGAGGATGAACTGGCTCAACACGGAGAACAAGCACATGACCGAGCATGGTGCAACGAGGTAACGTCGCTTCTGCAAACAGAAATCAATCGAACCAGCCATGCCCAAGAGTCATGGGAAGACCGTGAATTGGTTTGGCGTGCACGTCGGATGATTCATACCATTCGAAGCGGTGAAAACGTTTCCAAAATCAGCTACGATGAAGCCGTTCTCGGCTCTCGACGTGTTCGTGCAGCATGGCAGTATTTCTCAGTCAACGACCCAGAACGCACATTGGAAATTGAGACGAAATTCAAAGAACATCACAGAGAGATGGAGCGCATTCAATTGCGTTCATGGGAGTTGCAAGATCGGAGAAAGAAGATATCGAAGAAAGCCTTTGTCAGAAATTTGGCGTTATGGCTCTGGTCTGCATCATGGATGCTTGGTTTTGTCACGTGGTCAGCCATGATTGCCACAGGCGTTCCCTATCTTTTTGTTCGCTTCTTTGTTGCAATGAAGGCGAGTAAACAAGAAAACAAAGCAGGCATTGGTTCAATGAAACTCCTCTATTCCATTGGTTTGTATCCGATATGGTGGTTGTTTTGTGCCATCACACTCGGATGGTTCATTGCATCAGCATCGTCACCTCTACAAAATGTCAATTTGCCGGGATTCATCCTACCGGTTCTCGCAGCAATTCCATGGATGCTTGTATCCATTATCCTTCTCTTTTGGTGGCCAGTATCAGCCCGATTGCATCTGAAACTGTATCAACGTCTAAGCAAATCGTGGAAGAACCTGCGATTGTGGTTCAAACTCCGTAGCGGTCAAATCGAGTGGGAATCATTGATTCAAGCGCATCAAGCCCTCGCCAGAGAAATGGCTTCGATCGGAAATGGTTTGATTCTCCCAGGCGATCCTGATTGGAGGGAACCACCTGCAGGAAAAGACGATTGGGAAATGGTGCAATTCAGGCTCTCTGAAGGTTGATGCTTGCCGGTTTTTTGAAGGGCAACGAATAAGGGCGTTATGCCCAACCGAGTGTCGGTGAGAAGTCTGTCATCCACAGAACAACGTCTCAATGACCTGCGTGCTCGAAAGGCTCGAAGCGAAGCTGGCGGTGGCCAGGCTCGCATCGATGCTCAACACAATCGAGGAAAGATGACGGCAAGGGAACGTCTCGACATGTTGCTCGATGAAGGTACATTCCAGGAAATCGATGCGCTCGTTGAACATCGATGCAGAGATTTCGACATGGACAAGAACGTCATTCCTGGCGATGGTGTCGTCACTGGCCACGGCAAAATCAACGGTCGTGAAGTCTTCGCCTTTGCCCAAGATTTCACCGTCTATGGAGGCTCACTTGGAGAGATGCATGGACTCAAGATTTGCAAGGTTCTCGATATGGCTCTCAAAACAGGTCGTCCTGTCATTGGCCTCAACGACTCTGGTGGTGCACGAATCCAGGAAGGTGTTGCTTCGCTCGGCTCCTATGCCGAGATTTTCTTCCGCAATGTCCGTGCTTCAGGAGTCGTA
>JBMYJV010000201.1:0-1994 GCA_049594755.1 Candidatus Poseidoniaceae archaeon | reverse complement strand
GTCGCCGACAGCGTAGCGAAGATACCAGCGCATATGTCAACGGCGTGTTGTTTGGTTTCGATCCAGACCGACCGCTCGAAGATCAGGTCGAGGGATGGAAATCCGCTGTTGAACCCGTGCCTGAGCAGTTGGCTGAACTTGGCCTTGCAGGAAAGGCTTGGCTGAAGAAGGAGCAACGCCAAATGGGAGGTGACCAATGATGTTGATGCCTCCATTCAATCTCCACCACCCGAAGACCGTTGAGGAAGCCTGCGAATTAGCAGCAACGTTCCTTGCGAACAAAGAATCCTTTGACTGGGTCGCAGGTGGTACCGATTTGCTACCGAACTACAAGTGGCACATCAACGTCAAGACACATGTGATTTCTCTCGCAAACATTCCAGGTCTCGACACCATCTCCATGCACGAAATTGGTGCCATGGCACGATTGGGTGCATTGACGACTTCGGAAAATGTGCACCCGCTCATCGCATCTGCTGCTAGCAAAGTCGCTTCATCGTTGATTCGAAACAACGCAACACTTGGAGGGAACATTTGCCTAGACACGCGCTGTTTCTGGTTCAATCAAAGCGAAGATTGGCGCCGTTCAATCGACTGGTGTCACAAGGAAGATTGTGGAACGGGTTCGGATTGTCGAGTGATTCCAAATCAAAACACGCTCTGCGTCGCAACCTATCAAGGCGACCTGGCACCATCCCTGATGGTGCTTGAAGGAACCATCCACATCATCGGTCCAAACGGGCCACGAAGTCTACCTGTTGACGAGTTCTTCCAACTCGATGGAATTACTCGAAATGTACTACAAGAAGGTGAATTTGTTCTCAAGGTCACCTTCCCAGAGAACGTTGCAAACAGAACGGGCTCTTACAAGAAACTCAGAGTTCGAGAATCGTGGGATTTCCCTGAGGCAGGTGTTGCATCCTCGTGGATTGTGGGTGATCCCTCCTCACTTCGAGTTGCTTCTACAGCATTGGAATCCATCCCACGCTCGCACCAAGAGGAAGTTGATGCACTCGGGACCTCCTTCTCGAAGGAATATGTTCCACAACTCTCTGAAGCGATTATGAAATCCATCAAACCAGTGAACAATACTGCGCTGCCTCCGCGATATCGCAAATCGATGGTTCGAGTTCTAGCGAAGCGCAGTCTTCGAGAAATTCTTGGTGATTGAACATGAAAAAGGCTGCTTGTTTGCTTATTTCATGTATCCTTGTCGCATTGTTGCCACTCGGCCATGCTCAATTCCCTGCCAACAATGAATGGGAAATTGGCTGGGATACGGATGTGGAGCCAAGTTACGATTTGCAATTGGATGGCGATAAATGGAAGATTGAAGATACATTGGTCTTCTATGTTGACAACCCAAGAATCAATGAACTGAGCCTGACCATTACCGTTGAATTTGAGAACGACATCGATGTTCTCGAAACATCCTACTCGGAATCGATCTCTATAGGCTCCCAATCGAATGAAACCTTCTCGATTGAATTGAGTACCTCGGATGCTGAAAAGGTGCGAAGTCATTCTCCAAGCGAGAAGATAAGCATGATTGTGACCGCTGAAGAAAGCGCTGCTGGAGGGGCTGGTTCTCCAAAGGAGATTGAAGCGGACCTCAATGTCCCTCGATATCACAAACTTCTCCCAGAAGTCTCCTTGGTCGCGAGCTCAGTCGATGCAGGAACTTGGATTGAAGAAACGCTCATTCTCAACAACATGGGAAACACAGTTGATGCTGCCAGCAAGATTGAGGCAGACATTCGCAATTGCCCACTTCTTGAAATCGAAGGCTTAGAGGGCGGAGAAAACACTCAGATTCAACCAACCGATTTGAACGGAAATCAACCTACTGAAGTCTCGTTCCGCATCGCCCCTTCAACTGCTCACGCTTCCAAGACTTGTGAAGTCACCATGATCGTGACCTCAGAAGGGAACGGTATGGAACGCAGTGTCACCTTCTCAATCGATGTTGATACATCTGGGGAAAGTCAAAATTC
>JBMYJV010000200.1:0-2014 GCA_049594755.1 Candidatus Poseidoniaceae archaeon | reverse complement strand
TGTCTGCGTACAAGACGCTTGCAACCATGATCGACAAAATGAATGGACAACTGAATCTCTGTCAACGGCTGCGGGCCATCGACGCTCGAACCGTGGCTTCGTCTGTGATTCGATCGCACTTCTTACCCGACCTTCGCGGGAATCTCAACGCCTATGGTCGCCAGAAAGTTCGATGTCTCAAATGTGGTCACTCCTACCGACGAATGCCACTTGCAGGTCATTGCATCCAAGCGCAAAAGGCAGGAGGGCGTGGTTTGTCAGCTCACGGTGTAGCACGGAGCGAGGGGGGTCTCTGCAACGGACGGCTTGCACTTACCGTCTCCGAAGGGGCTGTTCGGAAATACATCGAAGTCACCAAACACGTCATGGATACGTACGGTGTCGATACCTATACGCGACAGAACATGGAATGGTTGGCAGGCAGCGTCGAATCCCTGTTCAACAACGATCGAGCACGACAGATGTCATTGACCGATTTCCTATGATCAAAGCGTAATTGGGTCACGCCAAGGTGAATCATCGGCTTCGCTTACGCCCTCAACTTCAGGCATACCGATGCGTGCTTTTCTGAACTCTTTCGGCTTGTTCTCTCTCCCACCGGATTGTTCCATGCGGTTGGTGATGAATGTCCGAACGATGGATTCACCGAATGCAAGTACGACCAAGAGGGTGGAAAGCAGTATGTGACCCACCGTCGCAATCGGAGCGAATGGAGCGACGTCGAGATATTGAATCGCGATGATGTTTTCTTCGATGGTTGTATTCAGCGTGTATTCACCAGGAGGTAATTCAGCATCGATCGAGGCAGCTTCATTGGTTGAACCAACCCAATTCAGCACAACATTTCCTGAAGCATCGATGAGTCTCCATGAGACATTGGCTTGTCGGGAAGGGTCATCTCGATGAACAAATTCTGATGTGATGGTTACGGGGAGTTTCGAATCGCTTCCAAAGACCGCTTGAAGCGAAACGTCCCTGTCTTCTTGGAATTCAAAACCTCGATCGTTGAGTTGCTGTGAGGCCTTGTTTGAAGCGACGTTGGCCCAAATGATGTTGATGATGAGCAAAGCAACAACCCACATAGCGAGGTTGAAGATTCGCTTTCGCTCCATAGTCACCATTTCCTTTGCTTACCTTATGAGGTGATGTTCAACACCAAGACGTTGCATGGACTCCTTCATCCATGCCAATTTGCGTTTCTTTCGTTCAGGATTGGTCGTACCTGACCACTGCCCAACGACATCGGTTCGGAAACCAACACACTCAATTTCTTCGAGCGAGCGCCCAAGAGCGTGAATGAAGCAGAGCGCACGATCACCATCGGTGAATCCACCAGGATTGTGCATGCCTTCCAGTTCGACATTTGCTTGGTGCGTTAATGTCAGATGAGGAGGGTGTTCAAATTTGGCCCATGCTTCAACAAGACGCAACCAACCATCGTGATTGTCCCCATGGGCATGAAGAACGATATGAACGCCGGCCTGCGCAGCACGCTCGAGGTGTTCAGCACCATCACCATCGCTTACAACACACAGAACCTTGGTCAAATCATCAACGGCTCCAACAGCACCATCGGCTGCAACAAACAAGGCACCTGGATAATCACGAGCTGAAATCGATTCACTTCCTGCCCCGACAACAACCAATCGTTCAGCAGAACAAATCGATTGCTTGAGCCTCAACAATGCCGAATGGCGTGTTGTCGGCGCCCATTCAGAACGCCCAAACGGAGCGTCCTTCAGGAATCGCTGGGACATTTCGCTCGCAGACAACACATCGGCTTCCTCCGACCATCCAAAGGCATTGCGAACCTCATCCTGCAACGAGAGAAGACCATCTACAGCAGGATTGAGCACAGCCCTCCCACCCCAACAGCCTTGAAGAAAGATATGCATTGTCAGGTTCATATGGTATCGGGTTTTTTCATTGGATGTGCCGAGACCAACCAGTCAGCCATCCATCACCGATGAGATTACGCTTGCGCGTTATCCATTCTTGCCTCAGGCAAGCGGTT
>JBMYJV010000199.1:0-2033 GCA_049594755.1 Candidatus Poseidoniaceae archaeon | reverse complement strand
GATGATGGCCTGAATGTTCTCAAGGTTCGGTAGCCAATACGAACAGGCGTGTTCTGTGGCTCGCTTGAAAAAGTTGTGAGCTGCTTCCTCAATCAGGCGCTCGAAACGTTGGGCAGACTGACCACCTTGTCGGTGTTTGCCCATGATGTTGGAAACCAAATGTTCCTGGACGTGAATACGCTTGCCTGAAGCAATACCATAAGCAGCCTCAGATCGATCGATAACAAACAAACCATAGGATCGCTTGTCGACGAGCATGTCCTCCAATTGCGTTAACTCAAAGGACGAGTCGCAGCGATAACGGAACGAAAGCAAGGCTTGTGGTGGATCATCGATGACAACCGTTGTTTGACGGGTCTTGTTGTTTCCAACGATGATGGCTCCTGTAAACAAAGCAATACCTCGCTCACCTGCATTTTTGAATCGCGAAAGCGACGAGATTGCAGATTCAATGGCACCTTGGACGTTCTTACGAGTGGATTTGGACTTGATGTTGGCAGCCTGCCCGTGCTCGTTTTGGAGGAGTGAACGAGCATCGCTGATTTGTCGGTCCGGTGGAATAATCACCGTTACGAGTTCAGTTCCAAACCCCTTCATTTCACGAAGGTCCTCAAGCGCAAGTTTGAGACGGAGCCTTCTCGCTGCAAGTTCACCATCGTCCGACAACGTTTGACCCCCTGTCTGTTGGGGTCGGACCAAGGGTTTTCAACTCTCGCCTTGGATTTGATAGGACAAGCCATAAGAAACGCCTTGTCGAGGCGATTCTATGGTCGCACCAACCATCATTGCACTGGGAGGTTCACTGCTGTATGGCGACCATGATGTCAAAACATGGCTAGGACAACTTCGCCAGACCATCGTTCACGTCGAGGGCAATGGTCGGAAAATTGGCCTCGTAGTTGGTGGTGGAAAGCCCGCTCGAGAGGGCATAACGTTGGCAAAGGATTTGATTTCCGACCGCTTCAAGCTCGATGAAATTGGCATCGCAGCCACACGGTTGAATGCGACTGTCTTGCAAACCATGTTGGCAGAAATAGGCTGCAACGTCGCAGATGTTGTACCAACAACAACGGACGAAGCAGCGAGTTTGTTCCAACGTTACGATATCGTGGTCATGGGCGGAACAAAGCCAGGCCATACAACCGATGCGGTGAGTGTTGCATTTGCACGTGATGCTGGATCGGCTCATGTCATCATAGCGACCAATGTTTCGCACGTCTACACAGCAGACCCACGCACCAACGACGATGCTGAACCTCTTGATACACTCACACTCAAAGAACTTCAAAACATCACAGGAAAGGAAGCGCTTCAACCCGGACAAAGCGCTGCAGTTGATCCGATCGCTGTCAATTGGGCGATTGAATGTGGGTTGAGAATTGGCGTGCTTGATGGACGTGACATCCGTCGGATTGAAGATGCATTGGAAGGACGCCCATTCGAGGGAACCTTGGTTCAACCGGAGTGATTTGATGGTCGATGCATCCGCTGTTAAGCAGAAAGTCAAGAATATGCCAAAGCGCTCGAAAGCGATGGCTCACGTCCCATCACACAAGCATTGTCGCGTGTGCGGCATCGATATTTCAGCGAAAGCAGAAGAGCGCGTCTGTAAAAACGAAGATTGCGTCAAGAAGTACGAAAAGGACGAGAGAAACAAGGAGCGAATGCGCGTATGGATGCTGGTTTTCTTTGGCATCTTTGCTTTCTTGACCGTACTGCCGGTCCTTGCTCGATTGATGTAGACTTATCTCGAACGGTGCCAACCTTCAGGCAAGACAAGTGGATCGACCACTTCCGCAGCTTTGACTTTACGGACGAGTTCCAAACGGAGTGCATCAAGTCCAACGTTTTCCAAAGCACTCATCGTTGGCCGACCTTCATCATCGAGGAGAAGCGGCAACTTTGGTTCCCCTTGCGAACCGTTGTTTCTCCATCGCTCTTCGGATTCTTTGACAAAGTCCCAATCTTTTGGGAGTGGATTCAGTGCATCAGCCTTCGAACTCACAACCATCAATTCCGTACCGGGTAAGAGT
>JBMYJV010000198.1:0-2080 GCA_049594755.1 Candidatus Poseidoniaceae archaeon | reverse complement strand
TGTCGCAATCTTGGTAGATCGCCGAGAGAGGTGACCAGTTGTTTTTCGACTTGCTTTGACAAATCACGTTCAATGAGATCTTCCGAGAGAGAACGTGCATCAAGGATGAGGTTGTCATCGAGGTATCGAATGATGTCGACTGGGCGCATCGTGAACGGTAAGACTTCGTGAGCTGCACCGAGTGAGGTCGAGATTGTTTCACCGTCGACGTTGATGCAACGAAATTGAAAATCACGAAGGCGTCCCCATGTTTCTTCAGCGGCAACAATTCCTGCATCTGTCAAAAAGTAGGCCTTGCGTTTTCGACTAACACCTTGCACATGTGCTTGCCGTTCAACCAGAAGACCTTGGTCCCTCAAACCGGAAATAGCGCGTGGCACGTTGGATCGTGCAATTGCTACGGCGTTGGCGATGCCCATTTGCGAGAGAGCGAAGGGGACTTCGACCTTCTCTTTGAAATCAGCATAGTCGAGAAGATGCAATAGCACCTTCTCCTGCACGCCAGGTTTAGCGATCATTGCGTCACCTACTCACTGGGAAGGTGGTTGGTAATTTGGATCTGGAACCCA
Source organism: Candidatus Poseidoniaceae archaeon (assembly GCA_049594755.1). GTDB lineage: Archaea > Thermoplasmatota > Poseidoniia > Poseidoniales > Poseidoniaceae > MGIIa-L2. The sequence continues at coordinate 1,511 of JBMYJV010000198.1, read as the reverse complement.
CTGGTTGGTCTCTTGGTCCCAAAGCCATCCCGGGTGCTGAGCAGAGGACTGTGGCTGAGCTGATTGTATTGGAACAACAGCAGGTTGCTGTTCAGGAACCTGAGCAACCTCTTTTCGTCCCCAAGCATATGGGTCTTCCTTTTCTTCTGTTTCTTCGGATGCGGCAAAGCCTTCTTCCTCAATATCTTCGAATTCGATGAAGAAGTACCCGATACCGCCGAGGAGAATCAAGGCACCAATGACGATACCAACGATGAGGAACAGATTCGATCCTTCGTCTGCTTCTCCAACAACGACGCTGAAGGTTTCAGGTTCAGAACTACCACCGAAGGTTTGTCCGTCCATGAGGAACTTGAGGTCGTTCGATGCATCGTTCATATCTTGGAGCGTGAGTGCCATCGTCCATGTACCGGTTTCACCAACAACAACTGTCTTGATGAGTGTTTCAGAAGCGGCTGAACGAGCTTCGATTCGAGCGCCCGGCAAGCCTGTTCCACTGAAATTCGCTGTGCTCGTGGCAGTGACTGTACCAGTCGGATTGTCTCGCTCGACACCGAATTCGATGGCCTGAACGAAGAAGGTTACATCACGAGACAGTGCAGATTCATCCGAGGTGTCACGCACGACGAATCGAACGTTTTCGATGGTCCACGTCGTGATGTCTTCGTTCGATTGAGAAATGGCAGGATCGTATCGAGCGAACCCTTCGCTATCGATGGTGATGAAGTATGGATGAGAGTCATCGCTCGGATCCGTTTGGTCGTCCAAGAAATCGATGCTGAGTTGGTCAAACGATGAATCAGGGTCGCTGAAGTATTCCTTCAAATCAAGGACTGCCCCTCCACCGCACTGATTCTCAGATGTTGAGCCAACGACACAGAAGATGGTAACCTGATTCGGCCACGCTGTTGAATTGAACTGTGGTGGAATGTTGTTGGCATCACTTGGCTTCGAAATCGTGATTCGAACAACGTCTTCAATCGAGTAGTCTTCACCATCATAGGCTTTGACACGAATCTCGTACTGACGCTCGTGGATCAACTTGCTTGTGTCCCAAACAGCAGACCACGAATATCCTGGTCCGGTTTGTTGGAAGGTCGTAACTGGACCTGGTCCATCCGAGAGGATGAGCCCGCTCGCAAGATCGAGGATCTCAATCTCCACACGCGTGATGGTTCCGTCCGCTCCGTCGCTTGCGAATCCAAGAAGCGTTGTCGTCTCTTCAGCCTGAACAGGTTGCGTACCATCTGGTTCGAGAAGATCAACGATTGGAATGATGTTGTCATTAAGAACCATAACAGTCCGTGTCGAAATCACACACGTTCCTTGCTCGTCGTCGCAGAAGTCGCTATCACTTGCCCAAACTTCGAACGTGTATTCTCCGGTTTCAAGCTCCTCAAAGTTCCATTCGTAAGCCCATGCAACTGAGCCATCAATGGCGAAATGTGAGGCGTAACCGTTCGGACCAGAAACATCGAACCAGATGTCTTGAATGTCGGATCCCCATGTTC
>JBMYJV010000197.1:0-2140 GCA_049594755.1 Candidatus Poseidoniaceae archaeon | reverse complement strand
AATGGGGGGCGACCCTCCAAAAGGCTTCATGTTCATTCGTTTGCTGAATCACTTGACCATTCAACATCCGTTCCAAGATTTGAATCAGAATTACCAGCAGAATCTCCAGACCAAGACTGGGATTGCCATTCTGCAGATTGTGCAGCTGCCGCTGCTCTTTTGTTACGTTCAATTTCTTCAAGTGCCTTGAGTCTAGCTTGCTCTTCACGTTGTTTTATTTCGTCTTTGAGCGTTTGTTCTGCAAGTTCCATGGCTTGGTCCCAGTGACGAATGGCCGTGAGAAGGGCGAAATGCACGAAGCCTTGTTTGTTTTCTTGGCGATTCCCGCCGATTTGAGTTGCCTCTGCAATTGCCCATGTCCGCGATGCAATACCGACGTAGACGAATCCCACTTTCTTCTTGGTGCCATCGTTGTTTGGGCCTGCAATTCCGGTGATCGATATTGCAATGTCTGCATTAGCTCGGGCGAGTGCGCCCTGTGCCATCTGAATCGCAACCTCCGCAGAGACTGCACCACGCTTTTCGAGTGTTTTTGGATCAACGTTCAATTCACGAATTTTAGCGTCATAGGAGTATGTAACCCACGATTGATTGAACCACTTGCTTGCACCAGCAATGTCGGTGAGTGTACTAGCCAGTAAGCCACCAGTGCAAGATTCGGCAATGGTGATTGTGTATCCGTCTTTGAGACGGCGAACCAACCGGGCCGCAGCGGCTTGTGCCTCTTCGTCCATTGATTCGTCGTGAATCCACATCGGTTTTGAGGTTATTGCATTGCCAAGCGTTTCAAATACGTCACCAACGACGGAGGGATGGGTCTGTGGTCTAGGGGTTTATGACGTCGCCCTTACAAGGCGAAGATCGAGGGTTCAATTCCCTCCGGACCCATTACCATAGGTGTTCCTCAAGCGACGCATCATCGCTCGCCACGACCTTTGTGATTCCACTTTTCAAACGAATTTCATTTGCATCCTGATCACCAGACACGAGGAGCAAATGGACGGCACGTCGCCATAATCCATCATCGGGAATTGAGTCCCGATGATCAACGGCAACCAGCACGCCATCCAACTCTGCAAACATCAGTGCTCCGAGGGCATCTTGGATTTCGTCCTGATGAAGTAAAATCCACCGGGCACCTTTCATCTCCTCTCGAACATGATCGCCCAATTCTGAGAAGCGAACGACTTTCATGTTCACACCATCTTATAGCGGAGCAAAGCTACGACACCGCCCAATCCCATTAGTTGTTCACCTGCATCGTGTTCTGTTGAACATTGAACCAAGTTCCCGCCAATATCATCGAGACCACGAATCCATGTACTCAACAACACACCATCAATCTCTGTCTCCTCATCGCGAAGCAAATCAATGGCGACAAGCAACGTATCGATGGCCCCCTCTTCCATGGCACGAGCGAGGTCTTGTTGTCCATAAGCGACTGCTCCGTTCGAACTGATTCTTGCCCATACTTCTTCGAGCAACTGCATTTCTTTGTTGATCGCATAATCTTGCAAGAACTCGTTGGCCAAACCTTCTCGAATAATTTCATTCGCTCCTGCTCTGCCTGCCATCGATGTTGCAATCAATCGAAGGGTTCGTTCAGGTTCGATATCAAGAATCACCGACTTGAGTTTTTCACGAGCATGGCCAGGGCCGCAGAGAATCATTGGTAGTTCGGTTGAAGTTGCTGCGAGTATCTCTTTTGCGACTTGCTTCTGGAAGGATTGCGCCACGCTCTCGCTGGTCCGAACATCGCCTCGTTTTCCTCCACCACGCATGGTCCATGTTGCACCTTCACGGAGTCCTCTTGATGTGATCTCAAAGAGAATGATTTCATCGTTTTCAACAACAACAACCGCAATGTTACTCTTGTTCGAAGAATCAACCGCATCCTTGAGGAGCGTTGCATCGAAATCAGGAAATGGTTCGTTCGCAGTTAACTCAATGTCATCTCCTACCTCGATGAGGTGTGTATGATGCGATCCAATATCCATCGGAGCTTGTACAATTGTCCCATGAACACGAAGCATGTCTGAGTAGGACTGATACTCTGTTGATAGGATTCGTAATTCAATCCACATTTTCTTTCGTTCAGCGGCTTTTGCTCGAGAACCTGATTCTGCTGTTGTTGTATCAC
>JBMYJV010000196.1:0-2144 GCA_049594755.1 Candidatus Poseidoniaceae archaeon | reverse complement strand
CGACTCCGGATTTCATGTTGGTCGCTGCGAAAGCTGGAATCCACGAGGTGATTGGTAAACCGGTCGACATGAAGATTTTGGTCGATCAACTGTGGAAACACTGTCGCAAGCAATTCGTTCCCCCTCCAGCAGACGTCACACTCGATACGGGAGGGGGTTCGTTCGATGTCTCGCTTATGGCCGGAGGTGGGGGATGGGCGTTACCCATGCTCAAGGGACTGGTTGGACCCGATCGAATCAACGAGTCTTTCATCAACGAAATTCTTGTTCAAATGGGCGAAGAAGGAATGGACGTTGACTTGGGCTTGGAAGCAACGGACTTGTCCAATCTTCTTCGAGTAGCACTCAATCGCTTGGTGGAAGATGGTGGAGACGCAGGCGAAGCAACAGGACCATCGTTTGAGGATTTGAAGAGAAAGAAATCTCTTGGCGATTTGAACCAGCAACCAACACCTGTTTCAGCAGGTGGAATGGAATCGATATTGGAACAGCAAGCTGCAAACATTGCAGATGAAATCGAATCAAAAATGGATGATATCCTCGATGAAGCGCCAGAAAATATTGCGCTCCTTCCCGAGGATGACATGGACCGTATCGACCCTCAAGTCTTGCGCATGACAAGATTGACGACAGAAATGGTTCATGAATTAATGTGGGATTTAGGACGACCAGGAGCCGTCGCTGATATTACACTCATGACGCGAATTGAGGATGCAACTGAAATGCTCGGTGATGTCCTCTCATCGTTACCTGAATCGGAAGAGGAATGACGGTATGAAGAACATTCCACGACCATCGGTTTCGCAACTCCCGAAGCCTTCAGAGCTCCATCTCATCGATGGACGTCAAAATCTTCAGCAAATGAAGCAACAGAAGGTTCGATTGTATCAATGGCGAGCATTGTTTGGTCTTACAGTATTGGTTCTCTGTGGTGTTGCAGGCTACTTTTTGTTTCAAGATGCTGCGAACATTATTGATTGGTTCAAGAGTTTCGGGATTTGGTCACCTGTTTTGTTCACGATTGCACTTTCGCTGGCCATTGTTCTTCTTTTGCCGACACCATTTGTGAAGGTTGGCGCGGGTGCAATCTTCCCATTCTGGATGGCTGTCGCCGTGAACTTTGCTGCTTCCATGGTTGGAGGTCTCATCGCCTTCGTTCTTGGAAGATGGCTGTTCCGAGAAACCATTCACGAGGCCATCCAAAACGATCAGAGAATGCTCAATATCGAAGCTGCACTGGGCGAAGATGCGATGCGGATATCGGTCTTAGTACGTCTTTCACCGATCCTTCCTGACGAATGGCTTAACTACATCATGTCGGCAACTCCAGTGACACTTCGGGTCTTCTTACTCTCGAATCTTTCGAGTCTCATTTACTGCCTGATTTACGCTTACTACGGCCATGCCCTTGGCTCGATTGCTCTGAGTCGATCAGGTATGGCAGGCTTAACAGAGTCGAGTGGAGGGCTGTTCTTACTCCTCCTCGGTATTGTTGCAACAGTCTTGGCGACTGTAATCGTGACGCGTACCTCAATTCGCGTGCTCAAGGACGCTATCGGGGAAGAAGAGTGAGACATTTCGCCAAATCCATGAATCCATAGCCTTGATACAAGGTGTCTCTTGGCCAACATGGGGCGGGGTCATGACACAAGGTGCACAACCAGTCATTCACGGTGCTGAATGGACGCCAAGTGAAGCGCTAATCTTCACACAACCGCTGCTCATTGATGCCGCTCGTGCAGAAGTGATGCGATTCTTTTCCGAACGTCATGAGGGGCACGTTTTCTTAGCAGCCAACATCTGGGATCATCTCCATGTCGATGGTCAACATTCCTTTGATGGTGCATCTTGGCATACGTTCAGTGAGCGTTTTGTTGATGCATTCAAGCGAGGGTTTGAGGCGCAAAACACACACAAGATTTCGACCATTCTCGAAGAAGAGGTGATGCCACGAAGAACCATCGAAGAGCACCTTCAACGACGGATTAAACATCTTATTGTTGATCTTCGTTTGTGCCTCAGGCGTTTGGCCCACTACATGTCGACAACGATGGAGCAGCGAATGGAATGGCAGCGTATGATGACGCGTACCCGTGCCATGGATGCGCACCTCAAAGAAGTGTTCTTCTCTGGCATGGAGACGC
>JBMYJV010000195.1:0-2155 GCA_049594755.1 Candidatus Poseidoniaceae archaeon | reverse complement strand
ATAAATTCAGGAGTAAGCGGCTTAGCATAACCGGCTTCATCCTCGAAATCGTCCATCCCATCAACCTCGATGAATCGACCACCAACAGATTCGATTTGTTCTGCTGCTGATTTCCGAACGTCGGACGCATATACGACAGCACCTAGTCGCTTTGCTGTAGCAATGGCTTGCAAACCAGCAACACCAGATCCCATAATCACGACTTTTGCAGGGCGAACCGTTCCCGCAGAGGTTGTCATCATAGGTATGCCCTTTGGTACGTGGGCTGCACCGAGTAGGACCGCTTTGTATCCTGCGAGATTGTCTTGACTTGAGTTTACGTCCATTGATTGGGCACGACTCAAACGTCGTGGAATCATGTCCATTGATAGGAGTGTGATATTGTTTGCAAGACAGTCTTTGACGAATTGCGGATTGCGGAATGGATCCGATACACAGGCAAGATTTGTGCCTTCTTTCATTCCTTCAACACCTGGGAATCGAATGGTGATAATCGTCTCACATGCAAGTGCATCATCTCGACTGCCTACGGTTGCACCGGCTGCTTCATACTCAGCATCATGGTAGTTTGCAGCCACGCCCGCTCCCGATTCGATGACAACCTCAAAACCTGCTTTTTGCAACTTCTTGAGGCTTGTAGGGACGATAGCAACTCGTGTCTCTCCTTCCGGTTCTTTGAGTACACCCAACTTCATGATAACACCGTTGTTTTTTGCCAACATGAGGGGGTTCTTCAATACCACCCATCACCCCCATCAAATGGGACAACAGCCAACCATCTTGATTAAAAACATTCGACCATGACCAACAACTGGCGAGAAACCATGTCAAGAGGAAGTCGAAAAATCGCAGTAATTGGTGCAGGAAACGTTGGCGCAACATGTGCTTTTGTTCTTGCGAATATGAAAATCGCGGATGTTGTTTTGTTGGATATTTACGAAGGATTTGCGAAAGGAAAAGCACTCGATATGAGTCAGAATGCGAATGTTTTGAACTACAATGGAACCATCACTGGCACGTCCAATTATGAGGATATTGCTGGTGCCGATGTCGTTGTTGTGACGAGTGGTTTCCCACGTCAGCCTGGTATGACTCGAGAAGATCTGATCGGTAAGAACGCTGAGATTGTTGCCCAAGTTGGTGCAGGTATCCGTGATCACGCCCCCGACTCAGTTGTTATCGTTGTCACAAATCCACTGGACTTGATGACCTACCACATGCAGAAAGTGACTGGTTTCCCTGCGAACAGAGTCATTGGACAAGCAGGTGTCCTTGATAGTGCACGAATGGCTCACTTCATTGCTCTCGAACTCAATTGCGCTGAAGAAGATGTCAGTCCAATGGTCCTTGGTGGTCATGGTGATACGATGGTACCGCTTCCACGATACACAACCGTAGGAGGCATTCCAATTACGCAACTCATGTCACAAGAGCGAATCGATGCTATTTCTGCTCGAACCGCAGGCGGCGGTGGAGAGATTGTCAAGTTGCTCGAGCGAGGTTCAGCGTTCTATGCACCAGGATCGGCTGCGGCAGTTATGGCAGAATCCGTCCTGAACAACCGACGTCGACTTCTCCCTGCTTCATGTCTCATGACAGGGCAATACGGATTGGATGATGTCTACATTGGTGTGCCATGCATACTTGGATCGAACGGAGTAGAGAATATTTTTGAGTTGGATTTGACTGACGATGAACTCAATTCGCTGCAAACGTCTGGCAATTTCTACAAGTCACAATTGGTTGACATCCTTGGATACTGATTCGTTTTGTTTCGTATTCTTGATACCAAACAAGTAACGCGTGACGACAGTACGTCGAACTGCTTCAAAGATCAGCCAACAGCCGGTTGAAACAAAAATACAGCTAAGGATGACTGCAGGAATTCCGGTGAAACCCAATTCTTTTGCAATACTCAGTCCAGCGAATGTCAGTGGCATGTGGACGATGTAAAATGGATACACGCCCTGATTTAGATAAGCAAGAGATGCGCTGTTCTTGTTGAGGAGATGGGCACCCCATGCGAAAACTGTGAGACACCAAAACCATGCGTGAAAACTGTGGATGAAGCAACTAAGAATGGTCATTTGATTATGGAGAATATTGTTCTCAATCCAACCACCGTCCATGTAAGGAACTCCATCCTCATGCTGTT
>JBMYJV010000194.1:0-2226 GCA_049594755.1 Candidatus Poseidoniaceae archaeon | reverse complement strand
CGTTAGGGACCTCAACCGGTGGCGTCAAACTGCTTGAACCACAGCGTGGTTTTGCTGCCTTTTCGACCACGTTCCGTTACATGTTCCGAGAAGAGTGGAGAGAAAACATCGACTTTGCAAAGAAGCGACAGGTCGTCTTGTTCCCTCTGCTGTTAACGCTCGTCACCATGGTCACAACCGTCGGATTGCAATTCCTTGTTGGCGACTCTGCCGCTCAATCTTCCGATATGGATGCGAAATCGTTTACATGGGACCAACTCCGATTTGCGTTGCACCTGCCTCTTTTGTTCTTCAGCCTAGGAATGGGGACGTTCGCGTTCCGTGGTCGTGAGGCCATCTCACAACGTGATGGAAACAAGAACCACCTCATCGCAGCACCAGCCATTCAACCGTTACCAAACTCGATGGCCCACTACGCTTTTTTCGTCAAGGAATTGGTGTACTATGCATTGTTGATATTGACTCCGATCATTCTCGGAATGGCCCTTGGAATCATCCTTGGTGAATTTGGAGCCATCACGACACCACTCAAGTGGTCCTCCTTGCCGTGGACTTGGTTGGCCATGTTTACCACCATCGCCCAGGGTCTTGCCATCTCGTTCCTTGCATCCTCGCTTTGGATGCGAGGTCGTCCTTTCACCATTGTCGGACCAATTCTGATTGTGTTCCTTGGAATTGCGGTCGGTATCGGCCTTATTGATCTCGACCTTGGTTTGTGGGGACTTGCGATTCAACGCGAGCAGGCACTGTGGATTGTTGTAGCCGCATTGGTTGGATGTGCACTCGTCGGTTTGCTCTCTGCCGTACTCATTCTCGATGATTTTGAAGCCAAAGTCATCGAACATGCCGATCTTTTCGAACCGTTCTATCGACGTCTGAACTTCCTCGGGCGAGGCGAAGTACGCCTTCTTGTCGCTAAGGAATTCGTTGATCTCCGTCGCTCAGGAGCACTCAAGAAGATGACTGTGTCTTATTCCGTTCCTCTTCTTGTTCTTCTCGGAATGGCATGGTTGGTCGACTTCGCCGAAGCACCAATCCCAATCAATTTGCTCTCATATGCTCCGTTCTTGGGATTCTTCGGCTTCAATTTCTACTCGTGGCTCACAGCACTGGACTCACCTGATTTCATGAACGGACTCCCATTGAGCGTTCCCCAGTTGATTCGAGCTAAGGTCGTTGTCTACTTCCTTGCAACATCGTGGATTTCGTTGATTTTCCTCGTCATCATGGCATGGCGTCTCGATGAATGGGGGGCGCTTCCAATCGGCATCATCATCATGTTTGCCAATTCGATTTACATCGTCGCTCTCACAGCCTTCTTGATGGGGCTGCGCCCGAACAAAGCCATCTTCGATGGAGCCATTATGACCAAGTTCTGGATTGGTACTGTCTTCCCTCTGCTCATGCTGTTCCTTCTTTCCTTTACCCAAGGTGACACAGAATTCTATCAGAACTGGTTCACACAAGTTCGACAAAACGGTCTCGATGCCGAATCGGTCACCTTCGATAGTGAACAAATGCAGCAAGGCTTCTGGGGCATGCTAGGTGTTTCTCTTGCTTTGATTGGTGCGAGTGGGTTGCTGTGGAAGCTGATGGATCGTCGATGGGGCAAATCGCCCTTTGACAACTAACAACATTGATGAGTCCTCGGCACAGCGTTTCAAGCATGAGTCGAGTCCTGGCTGTCTGTGGAATGCCTGGCTCTGGCAAGGGCGAATTCGCTCAAGTGTTCATGGAAGCCGGTATACCCGTCCGTTCCATGGGCGATATGGTGCGAGAAGAAGTAGCACGAAGAGATCTCGAAGTTGTTCCCGAGGTGTTTGGTCAAGTTGCATCTGACTTGCGCCGTGAATTCGGAGAAGATGTTCTTGCAGTTCGCCTTACTGCAGCCGTCAATGAGCTGCTCAATACGCACTCACTTGTTCTCATCGACGGTCTTCGCGGAACAGCAGAATACAACGTTTTCAAATCAACATGGGGGGAGCGATTCCAATCGGTTGCAATCCATACCGACAAGGACATTCGATTCGAACGAATGATGGCACGTGGACGCAGCGAAGACGGTGGAATCGCAACGTTCGAAGCCCGGGATGAGCGAGAAAAGGGGTGGGGTTTGGAAGCCCTCATTGACGATGCTGATTTCCTTGTCGAAAACAACGACGATTTGGTTCAATTTCAGAACCAAATTCGAACATGGCTGGCCACGCTCATCTGAGCCTCTCGACC
>JBMYJV010000193.1:0-2230 GCA_049594755.1 Candidatus Poseidoniaceae archaeon | reverse complement strand
TCAGATGTTCACAATGTCATCATTATCGGTTCTGGGCCTGCTGGATATACTGCTGGTTTGTACGCAGCTCGAGCCATGCTCGAGCCACTCATGTTCGCTGGCTACATGTCCGGAGGCCAGTTGATGCTCACCAGCGATATAGAGAATTTTCCGGGTTATCCGGAAGGCATCGGTGGTCCTGAGATGATGATGCAACTTCGTGAGCAAGCAGAGCGATTTGGCTTGAACGTTCACGACAAGAACGTCGAGACCGTTCAAGGTCACCGTTGAAGGTGAGGATTTCTTTGCTCATTCGTTGATCGTTTGTACTGGAGCAGAATCCATTTGGCTTGATGCACCTGGTGAAGCGGAGCAAAAAGGACGAGGCATTTCCACATGTGCAACGTGCGATGGGGCCTTTTTCCGAGAAGAGGAAGTCCTCGTTATCGGTGGTGGAGATTCTGCTTGTGAAGAAGCAACCTTCCTCACTCGCTTTGCTTCAAAGGTCACGTTGGTTCATCGCCGGGATGTCTTCCGAGCCTCGACCATCATGTACGAACGTGCAGCAAACCATCCAAAGATTGAGATCAAAACGTTCCGTCAAGTCAAGGAATGGCTGAGCGATGAGAAGGGACTAACTGGAGCCATTCTTGAGGACCCAAGAGATGGGTCGACCGAAGAGATTGCTGCAACCGGGGCGTTCATTGCCATTGGTCACAAACCAATCACTGGTTTCCTTGGCGGCCAAGTTGAAACGGATGAAAACGGGTACATCATTCACAGGAACCACACCATGACTTCGGTTGATGGTGTCTTTGCAGCAGGCGACGTTGTTGATACTCGTTACAAGCAAGCCATTACTGCGGCGGGAATGGGTTGCCAAGCCGCTATCGATGCAGAAAAGTGGCTCGAAGAAAACGTTCATTGAGCAACGATGTCTATTTGATTGAGCATCAATACGCATCAACATGGTCGATTTGCAACGGCATGCCCGTCATCTTGTCCTTCCACAGGTTGGAATGGAGGGACAGGAGAAGTTGGCCAAGGCCAAGGTCTTCGTTGTAGGCGCAGGTGGGCTTGGCAGCCCGGTCCTTCTCTATCTTGCGGCGGCTGGTGTTGGGACCATTGGTGTCATCGATGATGACAGGGTTGATGTTTCAAATCTCCAACGTCAAGTCCTTCATCGAACCGAGGACGTTGGTCGGATGAAGGTTGATTCTGCCAAAGAACAACTTCTCGCACTTGATCCAAACCTGAACATCATTGAGCACAAGGAGAGGCTTAGCCCTGAGAACGCACTTGAAGTGTTCAAGGGCTGGGACGTCGTTGTTGATGGAACGGACAACATTCCTACACGATACTTGATCGATGATGCATGTCACCTTCTCTCGATTCCTTGGGTCTACGGTTCGATTCACCGATTTGAGGGTCAAGTCTCGTTCTTTTCCTCCAAAGAAGACCGCCGTTATCGGGATCTGTTCCCCGAAGCACCTCCGGCTGGAGCGCTTCAAAACTGTGCTGAAGCTGGTGTGTTTGGTGTTCTTCCTGGGGTTGTCGGAAGTCTTCAAGCGACGGAGGTCATCAAGCACATCGTTGGTATGGGATCGAGCCTCATCGGGCGCCTCCTCTTGTACGATGCAGAATCAATGACCATGCAATCGTTGCAATTTGGTGCTCTTGATTCGAAGCCAGATGTCACGGATTTGTCCCATGTTCAAGCGTTGTTTGACGATATAACTTACTGCACGCCACGCCCTCAGCAAGTTCAAGAACACGAGGCTGCAGGGGAATCCATGATGCAATCCATCACCGTGCCTGAATTGAAATCAAAGCAGCAAACAGGATGGAATCCCTTCATTATCGACGTTCGTAGCGATGAGGAACTTCAACAAGTTCGACTTGCAACATTCGATTTGCATGTCATTCACGACGTTGCGAATACGGCATCGGACGATATTCCTAGCGACCGTGATGTTGTGGTCATGTGTCGAAGCGGTATGCGCTCTCAAATGGCCATCATGTTGCTCAACCAAGCGGGTATCGATTCCAGTTGCTTGTACAACCTCACCGGTGGTATCATGGCATGGGGTCAAATCGCTCCAGAAGACATTGTTTACGGCTAATTTGTGGGTGAGGTTCAAAGAGCCGGAGGTCTCGTTTCCTCTTGGTCATCATGGGGAAGGTTATCGTTGCTGACGAGAATCAGGGTCGTCGTACCCTTCTCGCATCAACGCTTGAACGTGAAGGATTT
>JBMYJV010000192.1:0-2255 GCA_049594755.1 Candidatus Poseidoniaceae archaeon | reverse complement strand
CCTGGCGGAGTATCGCCGCAAACCTACCATGCCTTCGGTTGAACCAGTGCTTTCTCTGTCGGAGTAAATGACGTTGCAACCCTTGTGCGCGGCGAACCTTCTGACGGGTATGCTCCTTTCGTTGGAAAGGAGCATGATCAATGAAGTATGCATCCGAATCCTGAATGGTTCTCAATCCATTGATTCGAACATTGGTCGCAATTTGGGCATCATCTGCATTGGAACGAACATTCAGTGCTTCCACATCGAGTGCTTCTCGCTTCCACATCATGCATGAACCTTCAAGGAACGGTGTGCTGTCAAACTTCGACTCCATGCTTCGAACCATTGAGAACAAGGCTCGATGTTCCGCTTCTTCCGTACGTTGTCCAAGGCGTTTTGGCGATGCCCCTACACATCCAATGGTCGAATCAGAAAACCAGTGCATGAGTTTGGCCACAGTGTCTGTTTCAAACAAGGCATCAGCATCCGTCATCAAGACGAGATCGGTTGCAATTGTCTGGTTGATGTGTTCAAGTGCTTGCTTGACTGCAGCAGTTTTCCCCTTGCGTTGCTCCATTCTAAGCAACGTGTACGATGCAAATGCATCTTGCCCGTTCCATCCTTCAACGATTGAAACCGAAGCATCGGTTGAAGCAGAATCGATGATGACGAGATGAGGATCAAATCCCTGACATGTTTCCATCAAATTGTCCAACTTTTGTGTGAGAACGTTGGCTTCGTTCCATACGGGAAGAAGAATGGTCAAACTCCCAGAAAAGCGCTGTTCAGGACGTACAAACTCTCGTTTCCTCGACATCAAAAGGTCAAGTCCTTGCTTGACATAAGGTAACCCAGCAAGTGCTGCAAACCCGATCTCAAACAGAGCGGGTGAGAACAGCATGAATCATTTGATTCTTGATTCCCTCTTCACTTCTCCGTTCAATTTCATGCTCAACAAGGGGATTTGTCCACAGATGTCAAGTGTGCACAGCTGTTCAATCCAATCATGCCGACCGTGGTACATGTTGGACCGATATCGAGTCCAGGCGGCATTCAAACGGTCATTGGAACGCTTTCATCAAATCCACCCGATGGCTGGACAGTTGAAACGATTGAAAGCCATTCAAGCGGTTCATACCTTTCCAAACTTCAAGCCTACAACAATGCAAAAAACAGGCTTGAAGAATTATGCAAACAGAGCAATGACGGCTTGATTGTTCATCTTCATGCTGCATCCGATTATTCCTTTTTGAGGAAACTCCGCCTTGCAGAACACGCTCATCGACACGGAGGAAACATCGTTTTTCACATCCACAGTGGAAACATTGTCTCTTGGCTTGGAAAGAAAGATCGCGCAAAGAAGTTGAAACAGCGACTTGAGAACTGCAAAGCGACCATCGTCTGTCTTTCAGATCGATGGAAAGAACTCATCACTCCTTTTCTGGGTAAATGCATCGTATCTCCAAATCCAATCGATCCGATGCATTGCATCGATGCATCCGTTGAACGCAATCCAAATCAAATCCTTCTCCTCGGTCGAAACGATCCTGTCAAAGGTCATGATTTCGCCTTTCAAATCATGAATGAACTCGAACGTCGAGGTTCTGATCTCACGCTCCACTGTACTGGAAGAGAAGAAGCACCAGAGGGGTCAACAAACATCGTCGCACACGGGTGGGTCACGAAAGAAGAGAAGGTCAAACTGCTGCAAGAATCTTCACTCCTTCTCCTTCCTTCTGCGTATGAAGGCCAACCCATGGTTGCTCTCGAAGCATTGGCCTGTGGAACACCAGTGCTTGCATCGAATGCGCTCCATTCACTGCCAGATGTCATTCATCATCCCAAAGAAGAAACGTTGGAGAGCTGGGCGGATGCAATAGAACAGATTCGAGGAACTGAACTTGAGTTCGGTGATACACTCAATCAACACAGTGTTGAATCGATCAATGAGAGGCTTCTTGATTTGTACCAAGGATTGATTCAACCGCTGACATAAACTTCGTTCGTTCGTCTTCCTCAGTTTGCTTTGTTACAACATCAAGTTCGTATGCCTTCATGATTGCATCTGCAACGGAATCTACGTCGCCAAACGATGCCACAGCGCCGAGTTTGTGTTCGATGCAAAAGTCGCCCATCGGAACACCTGCTGTTGTTACGCTAGGACGGCCAAATGCTGTAGCATCAAACATCTTCACAGGTAAGGCCCCTTGACGAATATTTTCTTTTTCAGGATTGTACATCGCATACATGACATCAATTTCACTCATGAGCTC
>JBMYJV010000191.1:0-2284 GCA_049594755.1 Candidatus Poseidoniaceae archaeon | reverse complement strand
AGTCTCCTTGATTGCGAGTTCAGTCGATGCAGGAACCTGGATTGAAGAAACGCTCCTTCTCAACAATATGGGGAACACAGTCGATGCTGCCAGCAAGATTGAGGCCGACATTCGCAATTGTCCACTGCTTGAAATCGAAGGTTTAGAGAGTGGCGAAAACACGCAGATTCAACCAACTGATGTGAACGGAAATCAACCTGCTGAAGTTTCGTTTCGGATCGCCCCCTCAACCGCTCACGCTTCAAAGACGTGCGAAGTCACCGTGATTGTGACATCGGAAGGGAACGGTTTGGAACGTAGTGTTACGTTTTCAATCGATGTTGATGCATCCGGTGGAAGTCAAAATTCGAACACCGGGGACACCGGTTCTAGTTCGTCCAATTCGGGCTCGGAATCGGGCGGTTCTTCGGCCCTTCCTGCACTAGGTCCTCAAACGGTCATTGTTTCACTCGGATTGCTTGCTCTATTGCGCAGAAATAGGCTCGACGCCTATTGATTCGATATGGCTTAAGCTGCTTTGATGTCATAAAAACCTCTCTAAACGTCAAGGGAGAATCATTATGTGTGTATCGTGATTCCGAAGAAAAGAACATACTGCGCTTGCCGCAAAATGAGGTGTAAATATGGCAGAAACAGAGAAAACAAAACTCTCTGTTGAGAAGAAACTCATGGTCGGACTCGTCGTCTCCATCCTTCTTTCCACCGTCCTTATCGTTCTTGCTTCCTCGTCGAAGGAAACCGTCTTTTCTCCGTACGTTCGAGATGCTGAAGGCGACTATCAGTACCAACAACTCTCAAAGATGCGTGACACACTCGGAACAAGTGACGACGGCAAATCCGGTGAGAAATACTCAATCTACAACACCATGTCAACACCAATGCTTGTCAACGACTGGCAAGATCCTCATCGGACTATGCTCATCATCGCTGCTCCTGAGAAGCCATTCGATGCAGCTGAGGCACAAGCCATCCATGACTTCGTCACCGAGAAGGGGGGGAAGGTCATTCTTGCAGCAAACTCGACAAACGCAAAGCGAGTTGCTGAAGAATTCGGTGTTCTCTACTTCGATGCCCCTGTAGCCGACAAGCTGCGGTTCTATGAGGTGGCCGACAGCACCAACGTCCGCATGCCAATTCAACATACACGATTGTGGTCCGTTGCCTCCGTGAGTGAGGATTTGGATCTCATGGACGAGGCATCGCTTCGCACCCCCTGCACTGAAGCGGAAGTCTCAGCAGGAACAACAGACAACTGTCGAATGCCTGTTCTCTTCCATTCACCTACAGCCATTCAGGTTCTGGATGTTGAAGATGACTCTCGTGAAGTGAGTATTCTCGCCTCCGCGAGTGATCAAGCGTTTGTTGCACGATCTGGAAACTTTGACATCAATAATGTCGCAAATCCCAAGACAGGAAAAACCGATCTCATCGTGCGCATTGACTACCCCAATATCGAGGCTTACGATACCAAATCCGACGGTGACGCCGGAGACGTCTCTGTGACTGGTAGCATTGTCTTCGTTTCAGATCACTCCGTGTTTGCTAACCACCTCTGGGACGCCGGAGATGCGGACTTAACAGGTAAGCAACAATGCGACTCGGAATTCTATCAAGTCTTGCCGGCTCATTCATGCTGGGATTCTGACCCAGAAGGTCTCCAATCCTCTCAAGGGAACACTGAATGGGAAGGAAACCAACTTTATTTCCGTGCTTTGATTCGTGACATGATGGAATTCGACAACGATGAACTCTCTCTTCAAATCACACGAAACACAGACGAATTCAGCATCGTCTTCGATGAAAGCCGTCACGTCTCCAGCGTTGCAACGCAGCCATTTACCGAAGCCATCGGTGCGGTCGTTCTCTTGACCAGTGACGCTTACCTCAAGTGGTTGATCATCCTCAACCTTTTCGCACTCCTCGCTATTGCCATCATGGTCGTTCCAGAGAAAGAGAACTGGCGTCACGTCTTTGACTTGACCCGCTTTAGGGAACGTCCAACCAAGTTGGACACTTCGCTTTACCAAGTCCGAACCAGAGAAGCATTTCTCTCAAAGGTTCGGCAATTCAACGATCTCACGCGAGACGAATTCGCTCGCAAGACTCCTGCAGAAATCATGCAGATGGTCCGTGACCCACGCCTTGTTGAACTCGTTAGTTCAGCACGATCCTATTCCAACGAAGAACTCCGGGAAATTATCCCGTTAATTCGTCGTTGGGGAAACTGAAGAAAAAAGGAGGAAAATGACATGCAACCCCCCGCACCACCAGCAGCCCCGCCCGC
>JBMYJV010000190.1:0-2287 GCA_049594755.1 Candidatus Poseidoniaceae archaeon | reverse complement strand
GGTTTAACCGCAACACCACCAGATTTCTCGACAGTAAAGCAAAAAGACGCAGATCGTTACCACGAGTTCTTTGGTGAAATCGACTATGAAGTACCAATCCCTGCTCTCGTTCGAGATGCAAATCTTGCACCATATCAGGATCTTTGCTATTTCGTCCGACCTGCGGAACATGAACTCGAGTACATCGCGAAAGTTGATGATGAATTTGATGAAATTCTTGCTGAATTGGAACGACCTCCTTCTTACGAAAACGGCGTGCCTCGTTTGCAAGATTGGGTATACCAACAACTCAATGACAAAATATTGCCTGGAGGAAAATCGGTCACATGGACAACGTATGCCAAACAAACTGGAGCCTTCAGTGACGCTGCGAGAATGTATCTCAAAAATTGCAAGATGAGCCTCCCTCCAGATGTACCCTCGTTCAAGGGTTCTGAATGGGGACGCATGGCATATCTTCGTCAAGTCCTCGATCGTTATGTACGTCATGGCTTACGGAGATCCGAACTGAAGGAGGACCATAAGAAGGGAGAGACATTAACGAGCCGACTTCGATTGCTCGGAATGCAGATTACTGAAACCGGAATTCGTCCATGTGCATCACCAGTTGGAAGGATTATGGCCTATGCAGCAACCAAAATCGAGGCGCTTTCTGATATCATTTCCACGGAAATGCAATCCCTCGGACAAGACATTCGTGCCGTCATCGTTACCGACTTTGAGAAAACCTCTGCAACAGCCTTGGTCGAAGGCGTCATGGACGAAGAAGCGGGCGGTGCAATTGCTGCGTTCAGGTCCCTTGTGAAATGCGACTCCGGCGACATCCTTGACCCAATTCTCATGACGGGAAGCACGGTGTTGGTCGACGACGACCTATCTGAACGATTTCTTGAAGCCGCCCGTGCTTGGATTGCCGAGCGCGAACTCGACATCGAGTTAAGAGCGCGTCATGAAGAGACGTACCACATCATAGTCGGTCGAGGAAAGGATTGGATTCCTCGATACTACTCGCTCATGATTACCGAATTCTTCCAACAAGGACTAACAAAGTGTTTGATTGGTACGCGTGGACTTCTCGGCGAAGGCTGGGATGCTTCGAAGATTAACGTACTGGTTGATTTGACCACTGTAACAACGAGCATGAGCATCAATCAACTCCGTGGCCGTTCCATGCGCTTGGACAAGGATTGGCCAGAAAAGGTAGCCAACAATTGGGATGTTGTTTGTTTTGCAAATGAATTTACCAATGGATACAAAGATTACCTTCGCTTTGAAAAGAAGCATAAACAATTGTACGGCGTTTGTGATGATGGAGCGATCGAAAAAGGCGTAGGACACGTTCATGCAGCCTTCACTGAAGCTGAACCTGAGGGAATCAGCGAAGGAATGAATTTGTTTAACGAAGAAATGCTCATGCGTTCCAGAAATCGCGAGAAAGCAAGGGATTTATGGGGCATTGGACAACCATTCAGTGCACATCCAAGAGCTGCGATTGAGACGATGCCAAACGACGATAACTTTGGACTAGGGTCAGGATTTAAGTTCTCATCGAAAAGTGTGTGGAGTGGACAATCACTCGTGCAAGCGATGGCATTGGTCGTTTCAAACAGTCTGATTCATACTGGACACATTTCTAACACATGTCGAGCATCTGGCGGTGACCGTGGAGGCGGTTGGATGAGGATGCACCTCACCAACAGCACCGAAGAGGAATCCAAGATCTTCTCAGAAGCACTTGGAGAGGTACTTGGGCCTTTGGAAAACCCAAGATATGTCATATCCCGACATTCGCGTTTCTTTAGCGAAACCTGGTTGACAAAAATTCTACCAGAGGTTTTGGCGAAATATTTCCGCCCGATTGAGTCCAAACTTGTAATGTATCACTCTGTCCCAAAAATATTGGCTGGCAAACGTGCTGATGCAGATATTTTCTTGCGGTATTGGCAGGAGTTCATCAGTCCAGCAGAATTGTTCTATGCGCACAGTGCTGAAGGTAAACTACGTGTTGAATACATTCGAAACCAAAATCTCGGGCCAAAGAATGCAACCAAGGAAAAGCAAATTTTCCTATGAGCAACTCGGACAGGTGATTTTGTCACCTTTACAGGCGGCACAGAAGCGATTCCTGCATTTGTAACATCGGAAGTCAAACACCGTTACGGGTGTAGAGCATGTTGGGTTTGAACACACCTCAGTGGATTCGGTCGATGATTGCGGCATAGAAGACCAAAATGCAGCAGCATCTAAGGTCGGTTTTGCTTGAGAGGTGGAAGAAGGTGGCCCTGCG
>JBMYJV010000189.1:0-2322 GCA_049594755.1 Candidatus Poseidoniaceae archaeon | reverse complement strand
GTTCCTCAATCGTTCTCAAAAGCCATTGCCGCCTATTTCGGTTCAGGACCAACCGACATCGCATTGGCAAAAACCCAACACGCAGCCTACGTGCAAGCGCTTTTGGACATCGGTCTAGAAGTCACCATCCTTCCAGCAGACAACAACCATCCTGATTGCATCTTTGTCGAAGATCAAGCCATTGTCATCGATGGGCACGTACTGCTACCCGTTCCTGGCCACCCCTCCCGAGTCGCTGAACAGCCTCCAATTGCTGATTTCCTCTCTCGCCAACTCAATGGATTCCAAGTCTGTGGTATGTTTGGAGATGCTCGAATGGATGGCGGTGATATTCTGCGCCTTGGTGATATCTTCTTCGTAGGTCGTTCAGATCGTACCAACCAAGCGGGAATCGAAACACTTCGAAACCTCCTCACGCACCTCGGTCACGAGTTGCGAATTGTCGACATCCCAACTGAGAAGGCGCTCCACCTCACCTCGATTTCTTCAACACCAACCGATAACATCATCCTCACAGCCGAAGGGTATCTTACTCCGGAAGACTTTGGCGAGCTTCCAGAAGGCTGTGAAGTCATACTCATGCCTGAAGAAGAGGTCTACGGGTGCAACACGATTGGATTTGAAAACGGTAAGGTTCTGGTTGCAGAAGGCTATCCAACTGTTCTGAAAACGCTCAAGGAGAAGGGATTGGATCCAATCGTCCTCGACATGGGCCAGATTCGCGAGGCTGATGGTTCCATCACCTGTTGTTCGATTTTTTACTAATGACTCCACCATATTCTTTAGTAAGAAAAACTCGGACTTAAATATCTCAATAGATGAAAACATGTGTCAGCAGTGCTCACGCTGACGCAATGGGTGTGGGATTTTGACAGATGAGAATCATAAATTACCGATTGAGCAGGGTTTGTTGATTGCTGTTGAAGGAATGGATGGTAGTGGAAAGTCCACACAAGCCATGCTCTTGTTCAACTGGATTCGGGCGCTTGGACTCCCAGTGCATCACACTGAATGGAACTCAAGCCCAGTTGTAGCGGCAGCAACGAAGGCCGGTAAGGACTCAAAACGACTTAAGCCTCAAACATTCCACCTTATTCACGCTGCAGATTTTGCCGACCGATGGAGCAAGCAAATTGAACCAATGCTGGAAGTAGGTGGCATCGTCATTTGCGATCGATACAAATTCACGGCCATGGCACGAGATGGTGCACGAGGGGTGGATCGGGAAACCATCGAATCGAATTATTCGTTTGCCAGAGAACCCGACGTTACATTGTACTTTGATATCCCTCCCGAAATCGGGTACGACCGGATTGTCAAAGGCAGACCGACGTTGAAGTATTACGAGGCTGGTTTGGACATGGGATGGACGTTCGATCCATTTGAATCGTACAAAATTCTGCAGTCAAAAATAAAAGAAATTTATGACGGTTTGGTGGAAGATGAACGCATCGTCCGTGTGGATGCGCAAGGAACTGTGACAGAGGTTCAATCCCGTGTCAGAACACTCATCAAACAATATGTCAACATCGACAAGATTCAGCCAATCGATGAAAACGACCGTATGGCGGAAATGATACGAATGTCATCGTTTGACTGGAGTTCACTGGAGGAGGGACAATGAATTCTGAAGGAAAACTCATCGTAATCGAAGGGCCTGACCATGTTGGTCGTTCCATGCACGCAAGGTTGCTTAGTGAACGTCTTGAAGCACATGGTGTCGCTGTGAGGGTTGTTGGGTTGGCGCGTTCAAGCCTCCTGGGGGAGATCATCAAAACATCCAACCCAGGGATACACAATCTCAATTGGAGGACTCGGGCTTTGTTGTATGCTACGGATTTGTACGATCAGTACATTCATGACATCCAGCCATTACTTGAGGCTGGTTTCGTCGTCATTGCGGATCGATTCACGTTGACACCATTGATTCGAGAATCAATCCGTGGAGGAGATTCTGACTGGATCCAAACATTGTACAACAAACTTCCAGAACCAACTGCTACAGTGATTTTGCAAGCTGGAGGACGGCGATTGCTTAACCGAATGATGTACAACGACTCTCTAACAAAATTAAACCACTATGAGGCAGGAGCGGATATGGCTCTTTCACCTTCAATTACGAGATCGTTTTTGGAATATCAAAAATTGCTTCGAGAAGCGTTTATGATGCATGCCGAGAGACACGACTTCCCCGTTGTCCATACCCGTCACGCTGTTTCTGAGGTTCACCAATTAGTTTGGAAACACGTCAAACCATTTGTTTCGGATATGCTTCAAACTATTCGTGAATAAGCCCATGTTACGAAAAACGGATTGCAAACC
>JBMYJV010000188.1:0-2337 GCA_049594755.1 Candidatus Poseidoniaceae archaeon | reverse complement strand
CTTGCCATGGAATCGTTCCGAAGGACGAAGAACATCGAAATCGGAAGTGCCGTCGTTTCCATTCTTGCATCGGGTGGGCCCATTGCACAAGCAGAGAGGATCGCCAATACCTTGCAACTTCTTGCTGTCAACGACGATGCTCGCAAGCTCCATGTTGGCTTCTCAGCAGGAAGATTCGAATTTATGGCTCGCCCGTATGGAATTGTCCCACGAACAGCTGTAGAAGAAGCTGCATGGCCGGCGTTACGAGGACAAATTTTCCTTGAAGCAAGTGAGATCTTTCTGCGGTTGCTGCGAGGGGATGTTGTTTCTTCTGATTCTGTACGTTCGACCACATTGAGACGTGAGAATTTCAGAAGCGATGACGATTGGAAGCGTGTGCAAGAGGCTCACGGTTCTGATGTTGATGCCATCGATATCGACCGTCGTTACGTGTTTGAAGACATTCGAATCGTTCCAAATTCATTTGACCGAAATCAATTGGTGCTCGTAGCAGGAACGCACGATCCAAAAGCCCAAGTCTTTGTCAACTCGTTCCTTCCCGTTCGCGTCTTCAATCTCTCGATTACACAACCGGACGTCATCGAAGCGACACACGAGCGGATGCGTTCCTGTTTCCATCCAGATGGTGGAGAATGGAAGCGTTCGGATATGCCACGAACCAGTTTTGTGTTTGTCAACGATGAACCGGGCATGACGCCTGAGGAGCAACGCCAAGCTGCTCATCGTGAAGCGGACGAAGCACTAGGTGCATACTGGAATGCGCTTGAAGGGACCATCGATCCAAACAAAGTTCAGAATGCAGCACAAAATGCATTGATTGGGAACGTTGAGGACGTTGCTCAACAATTGGTTGAACGCTTCCATCCAGAGGACCGTGTCATGGCATGGTTTGATTTCTTCAACCATGATAGCGCTCGAGTTTGCCGAAACATGCGAGCGTACATGGAAAAGGTCGCTCCACGTGTCGAAGAACTTCTCAAGGGTGATTGAACGTGGACATCAATCATCACGATCACTCCGCTGTCAAACCGGGTCGTCCTGGAAGCGAGTTGTTTCCAAATTCGCCACTTGGTGAACAGGTTGAGGGAATTCCTACTGGTCGCGATGTGGCATGGGAACCATTGGTCGATTACCGAAGGAATGGAGTTTCGGAAACAACGATTCACGGCGCAGTTGCATGGGCGCATGGTGATGAAGTCATTCATTCGTTTGGAGGAAACGTTCTTTGTTACGGTCGTTCGATGATGAAACCCTTCATGCTCAAGGCCTTCGTCAATGAACTCGCAGATCTTTCATGGGAGCAAAAGGCCATTTCGGTGGCCAGCCACAATGGCGACACAGAACACGTCGCTGCGGCACAATCACTGCTCTCACAGTCGGAGTGGCCTTTGATGCTGACGCCATTGGATGTGCCCCTCATTCAGTTCGGGCGTCAAGTACGTCGTCCACGGCGATGGTATCACACATGCTCTGGCGAGCATGCAGCAATTCTACGAGGTTGCAGAGAGAAAGGTTGGAATCGTGCAGGGTATACACTGCCAAGCCACCAAGTGTTCGATGCATACATGTCAGAAATTCGACGTTTCCTTGGCGAGGATTGGACGCCACTACGCATTGCCAAAGACGGATGTGGATTGCCAACGGTCTCGAACACGGTTGCTGAATTAGCCCAAATCTATGCTGGACTTGTTCGTGACAAAGATGAAGATTGGATTTGGGAATCAATGGTTCGTCATCCCGACCTTGTCGGTGGATTCAATCGCCTTGACTCAACCATTCTCAAAGCGGGTGAAGGGACTGTTATTGCAAAGGAAGGGGCGGATGGTCTACTCGGCCTCGCTATTGAGCATCCTGACTATCCGAAAGGACTCGGTATCGTCGTGAAAATCGCGCATGGTTGGAACGCCCAAGCGACATGGTACGTAGCAAGAGCCATCCTCGGTGTGCTTGGTATTGACCTGAGAAACCCATACCCTCTTCACCGACAAAAGGCATTCATTGTCCCCGGAATCGTTCCTGAACGATACCTTGGCGTCCTTGAGACCATCCCTACTTGGGATGAATGGGATCCCGATCAAGACCGTTGGATGTACGATGCGGAGTTGGATGCATGAATGCGTTGAACTTCATCGATGGAGTCTTTGTCGATGCAGTTGATGGAGAGACGCTTGCAAACGTCAATCCTGCAACAGGGCAAGAGATTGGCACGATTGCTCGCTCAAAGAAAGCCGATGTCGAATTGGCTGCACAGGCTGCAATGCGAGCCCGCAAAGACTGGTCCTCACTTACCATGCTCGAACGAGCAAATTGGCTTGACCGAATGGCGGATGGTCT
>JBMYJV010000187.1:0-2369 GCA_049594755.1 Candidatus Poseidoniaceae archaeon | reverse complement strand
ACCAACTTTCTTTTCGATGCGTTTGATGTGGCGTACTGCACGATTCCCAACCATGAGTACACTTCGCCCGGTTCGTCCTGCCCGCCCGGTTCGGCCGACACGATGGATGTAGGTGTCATCGTCCGTAGGCAGGTCATCTTGCAGGACCAAGTCGACTCGGTCCACATCGATGCCTCGTGCAGCAACGTCCGTTGCAACCAAGAGGTTGGTTCGTCCTTCTCGGAATCGGTTCATGACACGGGTTCGCTCTGCTTGCGACATGCCACCATGCAGTGCTTCAGCACCTTTTGGTCGCAAGATATCGGCAACCGTTTCGACTCTGTTTCGAGTCTTACAGAAAATGATGGCCGCACTCGGTTGCCATGCAAGAAGGAGTTTCTCAATCGCATCAACGCGTTGTCGAAGCGTACAAATCATGACGTATTGTTTGACAAGGCTCGGAGGTCGTGCCTCTGTTCCAGATGCACGGATTTGTTCAGGGTCCTCGAGGATCTTGTTTGCAAGTTTCTGAACGTGTTTTGGCATCGTGGCTGAAAAGAGAAGCGTCTGATGGTCGGGATTCATTTGGTCGACGATGTATTCGAGATCGTCTGCAAATCCCATGCTCAGCATCTCATCGGCTTCGTCTAAGACGAGAACATCGTACTGATTGAGATCAACATTGCCTCGCTCCATATGATCGCAGATACGGCCTGGTGTGGCGACCAAAATGGCATCAGGCCATTCGGTCAGTTGCTGAATTTGCTTCTTCATCGAGGCGCCACCAATGAGTGCAGTAGCGATATTGTCGAGTCCACTCAACCGTTCGATTTCATTGACGACTTGTAGGGCAAGTTCTCGAGTTGGGCAAATAATGACGCCCGGTTTGTGCGTTTGTAGAATAGGGAGAACGAAGGCTGCGGTCTTTCCAGTTCCTGTGCGTGCAGTGGCGAGAACGTCACGACCTGCAATCGCTGGCGGTATTGCCATGGCCTGAACGGGTGTAGCAAATTCATACCCGAGGGCATCCAATCGATCAAGAAGATGAGCCTCGAGTTCAAGGCTCTCAAAGGTGGTTGAGTCGGACATCTTGCACACCGCTAGGCGTGCCCCAGCAATTTGCCCTGCTGGCCTCCCTCGTTTAAGCGCGCCCTATGGATTGAGGCTTTGTGCCGTGTTTGACACGATTGTCATCCTTTCCGCTTCTCAACGATGTGAAGGTCGGTGATTTTGGCGTTCGGATATTGGCCCTTCTCGTCCTTCTCATAGGACTTAATCATGTCGAGAACGCACAGCAGACCTGCGCTGACACCGGTAATGGCTTCCATCTCGATACCTGTCTTGTAGTGCGCTGAGACGTGAACTGTGCAGCGAAGTGAGGTTCCTTCCCATGCCCAATCAACCTTGCAGCCTTCCAACGGAATAGGGTGGCAGTGAGGGATGATTCGAGGTGTTTCTTTGACGGCTTGAATAGCAGCAATGGTTGATGCTTCGAGGACATCTCCTTTCTTCACCATCTTATCGACAATGGCCTGTTTAGTTGCTTCTTGAAGATGCAAGAGGCCTGTGGCGGTTGCTTTTCGCTCAACAACTGGTTTCGTTCCTATCTCGACGATGCCTTGTATTTCCTTGTCCATGTTCATCCCAATCCTGCTTTCCAAGTCGATCCTTGAGAGGTCACTTCACGCTTCCACAATGGAGCCTGTTTCTTGAGTTCATCGATGAGCCATTCACACGCTTGAAACGCTTCCTTGCGGTGAGGGCTTGCAACGTGTATGCTAACGATCGATTCTTGTGGCTCGACACGTCCCGTTCGATGCGCCATGGCTACCGATAAGGTTCCGAATGTGTCGCACGCTTGGTTGGCTAAATCCCGAAGCACTGGTCCGAGCTTCTCTTGCCATGCATCGAACTCAAGAGCATAGACCTCAGCATCGCCTTCCGTCCCTCGAGTGATGCCGAGAAATGAGACGATAGCGCCACATCCTTTGGTCTCAAGTTGTTCTCTTAACGCTGCATGATCGAGAGCATCAGGGGCTTCTTCGATGATGATATGGCGCCCCATGGTGATGCGAAGGGAGCGCATGATTCAAGGGTAACGGCTCGATGGGGCAACATGGCCGATAGCGCTGACTCGACCAAACCCATCCACATCATGGGTGCTGGCTTGTCGGGTCTGGCTGCAGCAACTATCCTTGCCAAAGCGGGTAAGGAGGTTCATGTCCACGACGTTCGCAGCGATTCTGGAGCACGTTTTGATGGAGATTTCCAAGCTCTCGAGAATTGGTCGATGGACGTTGATTTCTTTGACCAGTTGAAGGAGTGGGGGTTCGATGCATCAGAGTTTCAAGCAACGGAATTTCAGGTTGTTGATTTGATTCATCCAGATG
>JBMYJV010000186.1:0-2394 GCA_049594755.1 Candidatus Poseidoniaceae archaeon | reverse complement strand
CAATGCGCTCCATTACGAGCGCATACCGTTACCGTTACGAGAGGTTTGTCGCTCATTCTTCTGCCTCAAAATGAACTAGGAGGTTCCTTGCACGATGTTTTGCTTCCATATCCAAAATACGCATAACAACGCCTTGCCGAGGTTGCCCATACACGACAACCGTACCGAGTGGAGCTGTTGCAAGAACAAACATTGGTGCCAAATCTTCCTCACCTTCAACTTCGACAAGGACAGATTGGTCTTGTTCCAAAGCCCAACGAACAACATCCAACAATTCAGGCGTTAATTGACCAGGCGGATTGACAACGCTTCTCTGCTGTGCATATGCATCACCACGAACGAGCAACGAAGCATCCAATGCTTCTCGCTTGGTTTGGCCATCAATGAACGCAATGTCTGGCAGAACACCCATGTCCATCAACCCCTTCACGGTCACATCACCAACGGCAACGAGCGTTCCATGATTTTCTGGTAGAGCCTCCAGCATGGCGGACAAGGCCACTTCAGGCGCATCTTCTGGTCCTTCGAACAATTCACCCATCGGCGTCTTGAACTCATCATCGAGGACTGCAGGCATACGCAGAACCTTTCCTTCGTACGAAGGTGGAATCCATGGATGTCCCTCTTGATCGATAAGACCGAGACGGATACGACTCGATGACAAGATTCCTCCGAGTTCGTCGCTCAAGTGTGGGGCTTCAAGGATTGAGAGCGGAGGAAGCCCATTCTCATATCTTCGCTCGTTGATTTGATGACATCGAGGAATGGTTTCAACCGTAGCAACAATGCTATCTGCCGTTCGATGTGTCGGTGCAGGCCCATGCGGATCGTTGAGGATGTGTACTTCGTATCGCAAATGTGCTGTATCGCTCAGCCAATTGAGTAATGTTTCCATTCGATCGTCCAAGGATTGAATCCAATCACCTTTTGCTTGAGCCATTTCATCGTTGACAACATGAACTTCAATGAAATCTGCTTGACGCAATGCTGTTTGAATGAGGAGTTGATGACCTGAATGGAATCGGTCAAACGTTCCACCGATGAGACATCGACGAAAGGAACGGTCCACTTCCATGAGGCTTGGCTGAAGCATACGGCCTTTGAGAACATCGCTTCAAATCGAATGAATGTAGCAAAAAGCTGTGCCCTGATACCTAACGGCCTTGTTCATTGTTTCCTCGAAGGCCTGACCCTCGGTATCAGGGCGTACTGTAGAGCCGGTTGGTTGTCTCGATTTCATCCCGAAGTCGATCGAGGACCCATAGTCCAGCCCGGGTTTCCGCTTTTGCACCGGAATTCACTCCCCGAAGGGTCCTCCCAGTCTTCGATAGCGGACCGTATCGTTGGTATCAGACGTCATTGCAATTTCACAGTAGCTCAGGCTGATGTTGCACGTACGGCGACCTGCGCTCAAACACGTTGCATTTCAATACATCGGCCATCAAAGCATTCGGTGCAGCATCGCCCGTCCAATCAGAAGTTTCGCAACTTCTGGGTTTCCATCAAGGAGTCCTTCCATGCTAAAATCAGGCCATGTCTCAACATCACATGCCAACCAACCGACCAATGGATGAATTCTTCCAACGTGAACGGGACCATCGTGTTCCATTCGTTGAACCATGTCATGTACATCCATGAGCGCAGCCGTTCCCTCACCGTCAGGAAGCATCAGTATGTTGAGTTTCAAGGCTGGACGGTCAACGTAACCTTGGTGTTGCCTTGGATGACCTGGCAAACCGATTTGCTCTCCTTTAGGTCTGAAGATGAGTGCTGGCCAATTCTTCGGATGATGGGCGAGCCATTCGCGACCACTCGCTGTTGACAACTGTGCATCAAGCCATTCCAACGCCCACGTCGACCACCACTGTTCTGGAAGGACATTCATGCATGTACGCATCACATCCAGTGAAATCGGTGCGCGTTGTTCGAGAAGATCATTCATTTGCGCCCAGACTCGCAACAGTGAACCTCGTGGATGCACAAGAGCACCTCTGAGGAAACGCAGAAGCAATTCATCATCGAAGGTTGTTCCCGAATTGGTTCCAAAGAGGACATTCAAGATCTGTTCCTCCTCGAATGGTGCATCCAACCAAATCGTTGCTGCCTTAGGAAGAACGGATTCAAGTTCTGAACGATACGTCCGACTCAGGAGAAGAAGGACATGAGCAGCCATTGCTTTGGTCGCTTCTACATTCAAGAGAGGTACAAGATCGACAAGAAGAGATGAATCAGCATCACATTCATTGACAACTTGTCGGACAGCTTGATGCTTCCACCCCGTATCGGTTCGTAGCATGGCTTGGATGAGTTCAACGGCATCCATGCGATCAACATTCACGAGATCAATCCAGCCAAATGGGAGGACGTCAGCAATCCGTTTCCATCGTGCTGGCC
>JBMYJV010000185.1:0-2415 GCA_049594755.1 Candidatus Poseidoniaceae archaeon | reverse complement strand
CAAAGATGATTGAACGAACACTTTGCTTGACTGGTGGTGCTGTTGAAGCAACAATCCATGCAGTCAAGCATGGAGGCATCACTGGAAACATGGCAGGAGGAACCCATCATGCGCACAGAGATTTTGGATCAGGGTATTGCGTTTTCAACGATCTCGCTATCAGTGCAATGTATGCTATTGAACATCTAGGTGTGAAACGTGTCGCAATCTTGGACTTGGACGTACACCAAGGCGATGGAACGGCAACAATTCTCTCAAATGAAGAACGAACGAGAACCATTTCAGTCCATTGCTCAACGAACTTTCCTTTTCGTAAATCCGTAAGCGATTTCGATCTACCCATCGAACCTGGCTCAGGCGATGTAGCGTACATGGAAAAAGTCCAGGAAGCGGTCAACCTATGTCTTGAGTTCGAACCAGATCTCGTCCTGTATCAAGCAGGTGTTGATGGACTCGAACACGACCATTTAGGAAAACTCAACGTTACGAGAGAAGGTATGCGAACCAGAAATCAGTACGTGTTTGAGAAGATGTTGAACCATCGAATTCCTACGGTCATCTTCATGGGTGGAGGTTATTCAAAACCAATAGAACATACAATCGAGGCATTCTATGATTTGTTCATTGATGCGTCCATTTGGAATGGGCGTTGGACAAACAATTCAGGTGAGCACTGAACTAATTCTCAAAGCAAAATGGGCAGTATTGCTAGCGCGATTAATGGAAGAATCCCCATTGCAAAATCTCGAATCAATAGGTTGAGAAGTGTTTTCGAGTTGACCTGAGCGATTTTATCGAACTCTTCTTGCATCTTCTGGTCAATACGATCGCTAATTTTTCCTGCTCCTGTTTTTGCTGCTTCGAGTGCAGCGCCAATAGCAAGTGAACCGAGCAAGCCTTGTGGAGTCAAGCGACCGGCCATGAGCGCTCTACCTGCCCATATTTTTGCTGACCTCTTTGCAACACGGTTTGTTGTAGGCTCAGGCTCTTCAGGCTTGTCCTTGCCTGAGAATTTCCTCAACCAGCCACGCACGCCCAAGCCTGCATCAGCAATTTTTCTGAGTTTGTCCACATCGTACCTATCAATTGCTTTCAACATCCGTCGGACTCTAAAGATTCGAAGCAAATCCAGCATAATCCAAACAGAAACCAACATCGAAAGCAGTACGATTCCGAAAACGGAGACCTCGTCCCACGATTGCCAACCAATTGGGTCAAGCAACAATCGAAGCATCAAAACGACAAACGGTGGTATCATGAATGCAAGAATTTCGTTAACTGCCAAGATTCCAAATCCTCTTACTGGAAGTTCACGCAGTTGCTTGAGTGCCCAGCCAGTGTGTGGTGCGAGTTTTTTGATTGCCTTACGAAATGGAAGGGCCAAGAACAGAATTCTGAGCAATAATGGCATCCAAATGATGAACAAAACGTATGCTGACCATGGCCCATCGGGAGGAAACTCCGGAAATGCAAGAGGTTCCGCCATGCTTCAAGCAGGTGTTTTCATGTTTTCAAGACACCCCAAGACTCAAGAGAATGACGTCCAACATTCGATTCATGTCGGGGGACTTGATCGATTCGGATATCCGAGTTGCGAAGACGCTTCCGTCGAAATACTATACCGATGAAAAGCGGTTTCGTAAAATCCTCAAGAGTTTCAAGAGAACTTGGCAATTTGTTGGTTTGAGCGACCAATTCACGTCGGCGATGACACCGATCGACCATATTGGAAGACTTCTGAATGAGCCGATGGTGCGCGTTCAGGATGGTGAATCGACACATATGCTGTCGAACGTTTGCACACATCGAGGCATGGTTCTATGTCACGAACATTCCGATGCGAAGACACTGCAATGCCCCTACCATGGGCGCACGTTCAATCGGGATGGAACAATGAAACACATGCCTGGATTCGAAGATGTTGTTGATTTTCCGAGTGAAGACGATCATTTGGCATCGTTCGATGTGCAGACGTGGAATGGATTTGAATTTACATCGTTGAAGCCTGAAGTCGATGTCAAAGACGTGTTTCGTCCCATACAGGAACGTCTTGGTTGGTTCTTTTCTGATTTGGAATACGATTCAGAACGGGATCGAAATTGGGACATTGATGCGAATTGGATGTTGTACGTTGACAACTATTTGGAAGGATTCCACATTCCCTACGTCCATCCAGAGTTGAACGAAGCATTGGACAAGGACGGATATACCACGGAATGCTTCGAACACGGCGTATTGCAAATTGGAATGGCGAAGGAAGGGGATGTTTGTTTTGAAGTTCCTGAGTCTTCTGTTGATTCTGGAAAGAACATCGCTGCGTACTACTGGTGGTTCTTTCCAAACTTGATGATCAATGTCTATCCATGGGGTATTTCAGTGAACGTTGTTGTTCCGAATGCATGCGATTCAACAACG
>JBMYJV010000184.1:0-2419 GCA_049594755.1 Candidatus Poseidoniaceae archaeon | reverse complement strand
CGTTCGTCAGTGCTGAGAACAAATTCGCACAATTGGCTGCGCATGATGCGGTTGTTGCTGCAAGCGGAGCGCTCAACACACTGGCTGCAAGCTTGATGAAGATCGCTAACGACATGCGGTGGCTTGGATCAGGTCCGCGCTGTGGTATTGGTGAATTGTCACTTCCTGCAAACGAACCTGGAAGCTCCATCATGCCAGGAAAAGTCAATCCAACGCAATCCGAAGCGCTGACGATGGTTTGCTGCCAAGTGATGGGCAACCACACTGCTATCACCATCGGCGGTAGTCAAGGAAACTTCGAATTGAACGTCTTCAAGCCGATGATGATCTACAACCTTTTGCACAGCATTCGACTTCTCAGTGATGCTTGTATAGCCTTTGGAGAACGATGCATCGATGGATTGGAAGCGAACGAAGAGAACATCCAGAAACATCTCGATAACTCGTTGATGTTGGTAACAGCACTCAACAATCATATCGGTTACGACAAAGCCGCAAAGATCGCCAAAAACGCTCACGAAAATGGGCTTACTTTGCGAGAGAGTGCTATTGGTCTTGGCCTGTTAACCAACGAACAGTTCGATGAATGGGTTCGACCAGAAGAAATGACGGGGCCAAAGTAAGCCTACAACTTGGTCTGTGTTGCCAGTGATTTTCCTTCACCAAGGATGCGTGTAACGTGCTCGAAGGTTTCTCGATCGTGCTGTTTCTTTTCATCAGACCTCTTTGCAAGGGTTCGCAACGTCATAGCCAATCGATGATTTCCAGCAAATGCGTCCTTGTGCCGTTCAAAGTAAGCCCAATACATCGGTGAGATTGGACAGGTTTTCGCTGGATGAAATTCACAGGATGAACAAAAGTCTCCCATCTTTTTGATGTATGGAGAACCAGAAACATATGGTTTGGTCATCATTGCATCTCCAAGAGCAAACGTTCCCATACCGAGAACGTTCGGTTCGACAACCCAATCGAAAGCATCGATGAAGGCTGCATGGAACCAATCGGTCAATTGACGCGGTTCAATGTCCATTAATTGAGCAAGATTGCTGAGAACCATCAATCGAGGAATATGATGTGTCCATGCCTCATCCATGACGCTTTCAACAGCCCAATCGAGGCAGTCCATACCTGATGATTGGCCCCAGTAAGCCATAGGCAAGGATTTGATTTGTTTGAGGTGATTTGGGTGAGCAGTGGCATCTTCTTCCAACTGCATCTGCCATCCTGCAGATCGGTTTGGCGGCGTTGTTGTATTGACATCGAGGAGGTGAAATCCATCTGTCACTTCGTGAACATGGTGGACGTATTCTCTCCAAATCATCTGCCGCAAGTATCCTTCTTGTGAGTTCAATGGAACCTTTGCTTGGACGACAACATCGATGACTTCCTGCGGCAGAACGCGATGAATGTTCACGGAGGAAGCAAGGCGGGAATGGAACAGCCCTCTACTCTCTTTGGTCATCGCATCCTCATAGGGGCCAAACAAGGTCAGAATGTCCGAAAGGAAATCCAGCGCTTTTCGATGATCGTCGTAACTGGTTGGCAAGTGGTTCAAACGGGCTTCACCTGGATGTTCAGCAAATCGATTGTTGACGAATGCAATCACTTCTTCATCAATCTCATCGATTGAATATTGTGGGGCTTGAGGAGGTTCGTGCTCACCTTTCCATGGTTGCCGATTATCGGCATCATGACTGAACTTTCCACCAACTGGGGAATCGCCTTCCATCAGCCAACCTTTCTCTTTGCGAACCCTTCGATAGAACCTATCCATGCGGAACGGTGGTTCGTTTCCAACCGTTTCAGTAAACCAATCTTGAGGCGTGAGCCATCCTGGATGTGGATGCTCAATGATTGATTCATCCTCAATCAATTTGGACAATGTCAATCGTAACTCGCGCTCAGCTGCACGATGCATGTTGATTGGCCCAAACTCTTGAGCCAGTGCTCGAAGAGGTTCGTCGTATTGTTCAGTGGTTGAAACGTACACAACTGGAATTCCTTTGCGAACAATTTCAATCGCAAAATGACGCATATTGGAAAGGATATAGCAGAGTTTCTGCTTGTGATAGGGCCGTCTCTTAGCCTGTTTTTCGCTTTCAATGAGAATGATTCCAACGGATTCTTGATTGGGCAACAAGTCAAGATTGAGTTGATCGTAGGGCAAGTACCACCACGTTGTTGCATCCTGAGAACGGGCGGGTTTCATTTGGGACGAAAATACCCCTTCGCCAGATTCTACCATTACCCAGCCCATGGTTGCAAGTAGTGAAGTGAGGATATAACCCCCTGTTTCAATGAGGCAATATAGACAGATTGATGATACGATGCGTGTTCTGTCGAGCATGGATGTGATGCTCATTGTGTTCTGTATGGCAGCGACACTTCTTGCAGCAGCACTCACTGTTCCTGCTGGATT
>JBMYJV010000183.1:0-2429 GCA_049594755.1 Candidatus Poseidoniaceae archaeon | reverse complement strand
CGTCATGGATTGGTTTTGGACGTGATCAAAGGTTGTAATCCGGAGATTGTGCTGTACTGTTTGAGCGAGATTTCGCCACAAAACTGCATAGAAGTATTCGAACAACGATTCGAGACCCCATATGACAAATGTTGCTACAGCTAGGACAATGAGTTGATTCCATGGGTCGATGATACCCCATTGGGCTAACAGAGAATCTTCTTTCTGGACAACAACATCAACAGCAACACCGATGAGAAGAGGAGGGGCCAAATCCCATATTTTGTTGAGAATGGAACAAAGTATGGCAAGACGAATCTTTCCTTTTGGAGCGTCGGAACGCGAGAGGATGGTTCGTAAGGGCCTCTCAACATCAACCATGATTGAGGCTTCTTCGATACGGTATGTGAATTCTTGCTCATGAATCATGAAATTCCTTAACAACTCTCTGCTACACACTCCCATCAACGGGTGAATGGAATGTGGATGCATGACGAGCCAATGCTCCCTCGAGACGGGTCTCGAACCAAGCACATTACGCTCATCGATCCAGACAAACAATCTCCAGAAGTTGCAGCACAACGTGCGCTTGTAGCTGTCGAGTGCGGCACATCTGCTATTTTTGTGGGCGGGTCAACAGATACTGGTAGCAACATCGTTGATGCAACCTGCGCATCCATTCAGGAAGCGCTTGAACTTGCTATGTTTGCAGCCAGCCAACATCCAGATGCTGACGAAGAGATGTGGAACATTCCAGTGATTTTATTCCCCGGTGGGGCACATGCTATGTCAGCAAAGGCAGATGGAATTTTGTTCATGATGTTGATGAACAGTACTTCTCGCCGCTTTTTGATAGAAGAACAGCTTACTGGCGCCCCGTACATTGCTCAAGCAGGTCTCCAAACCATTCCAACCGGGTACATTGTTTGTGCTCCAGGAGGCGCAGTTGGTGAAGTCGGACAAGCGGACTTGATTCACCCAGACGACTCAAAACTCGTTTCAGCATACTGCCAAACAGCCGAAATGTACGGTTTCTCAACCGTGTATCTTGAAGCAGGCTCCGGCGCATCTTCACCAGTTTCACTCGATCTGATCAAGACAGCAAAATCATCCATGCAGTGTACCCTTCTTGTCGGTGGAGGAATACGTACTCCAGAACAAATGAAGGCTGCTGCAGATGCAGGAGCCGACTACATTGTTACTGGAACAATTACTGAAGAATTCGATGATCTACAATTACTGAGAGAGCGACTACAATCACTCATCAGTGCTCTCTGATTCATCTTCAAAGAGAACAGGATCTCCACTACCACCAGGTGAAGGTGGGCGAACATCATCCACATCCATTCCTTGAGGTAGTTCAGATTCCTCAACACCCAAATCAATGGTTCCACCATCTGCAAGGTTACGCATATCATCGGCATCAGGTGTTGAAAGTGTACGTTCAACATCAGGGCTGTTCGCATACGCCTCTCGCTTGGCCTCTCGTGCATCATGACCACGTACCAAGGAGAGGGAATCAGCAAAGACACGTCCGACAACTTCACGCGTTCGCTCACCGCGACGGACACTGGTTACCTCCTGCATAGCAACAGCGTTCTGGGATTCCAATTCACGGATTTCAGCAACACGGTCTGTAAGAGCCGCCTCGAGATCGGTAATGGTGAGCGACATCTGTTGGATGCGCTCATCGCGCTCGAATACATCGGTGTGAAGACGTCGCTCACGTCGACGCAACGACTCATATTCTCGATTTCGCTCGAGGAGCCTTCGCTTCATTTCTTCGATTTGCTCCACCAAGTAGTCGTGCTCAGCGGAAACAGAGCGTGGACCCTGCATGACGCGTTCAAGTTGCTCTTCAAGGTC
The DNA here is from genome assembly GCA_049594755.1 of Candidatus Poseidoniaceae archaeon. Taxonomy (GTDB): domain Archaea; phylum Thermoplasmatota; class Poseidoniia; order Poseidoniales; family Poseidoniaceae; genus MGIIa-L2. The sequence continues at coordinate 584 of JBMYJV010000183.1, read as the reverse complement.
TGCAAGACGCTTGTCGCGAGCATCGAGGAGTCCACGCATCCGGTCAGCGATATCACGCAGACGTTGTCGCTCTTCTTCCAAAGCATTGTTGGCGGCAACTTCTGCATCGTATTGAGCAGATTTTTGTTCAAGCTGATGTTTCAAAGAACGAACTTCATCCGCAGTAACCGAGGTAAGTCCTGCATCGGCGGCCTTTTCTAAAGCCTCAACCATGAGCCCCATTCGACCTTCCATTTCTGCAATGACTTCATCCTGTGAAACACTCAGCGCCCTCAATTGTTCGAGTTCTTCATGGAGCGCGTCTTGTTGTTCCTTGGACAAGGAGGATGCCTGGGCATCGAGCTCTTGTCGAGTATCGTTTAACAATCGATCAAGGTGAACAATACGAGCTTCCGCCTCTTTCAACTGCTCTTCGGATTCGTGAAGGCGTTGAATTTCAGGAGCAACCTCGTCTTCGCGCTCAGCGAGATCGAGTTCCAAGACTCGTAACCGTTGCTTGATTGTGACAACTTCATCGTTGCGACGACCGAGTTCATCCCAAGCGATCAAAACCTCTTCAACGAGTTGATCAACGGGGTAACTTT
>JBMYJV010000182.1:0-2434 GCA_049594755.1 Candidatus Poseidoniaceae archaeon | reverse complement strand
ACCACTGCTCCAATCCCAACCATACGCAAGCGATGTTGGGCCGTCGGTTGAAGGTGAACCAGGACCGGGAACGTTCTGGAGTGTAGCTCGGTCAAAATCGTCATCGGAAATACCGTATCGGAACTCGAGCGTTCCCGTAACACTCACATTGAACCAAGCTCGGTCGGTACTTGTTGCTCCACTTCCAACATCTGGAGAGAGAACGGTGAAGGCGGTGATTTCAGGAATGTGATTGTCGATGGTGAACTCATCGGTCGTGCTAACCGTCACATCACTCACATCAGTATCCCATCCAGTCGCACGAAGCGTGTAGGTTCCGTTGGTGTAGGATGTTGAATCGAAGTTGAACAACCAAGGAGAGCCTGTGAGGTTTGTAACCGTTGCATAGGCGCTTCCAACTTCAGCGATTTCAACAAGGATCGAATCAATGGTTCCCGTGCCAGACAGTGCGAATGTGACGGTTTTCAAGCCGGTCACGGATTCGTCTTCAGCAGGACCGTTTGAGAAAACGATGCTTACGCCCGAAGTGCTGGATGCTTCTACGCGTTCTCCGAGGTGTGTTGCAACCGGTGGTGAAACCGAGAGCATAGAAAGAAGCAGAAAGGAGACGAGACCGATGGCAACAACTCTCCCTCCCATGCTTTGCCTAGACATGCGACCACCCTTCAATTCTCCCCTTCTACCATGAGAATATGTTGGGTCTTGTTGTGGTATTGACCAGATGGGTTCAAGTGCTTTGCATGTCGTCGAATTACCATGGCGAGAGGCGCATATGCAATCTGTTGTGTTCTCCTGATGCTGACATCTCTAGCAGTTGTCCCAGCAAGTTCGTACGATAGCAACGGAGTGGAGGCTTCGGAACAAACGCTGAGCATTCTCCCTGAAAGTCCTACTGAAGGTGGCTCGATTACCGGTTACTTGACGCTACAAAACAACAACGCCCAGATTGCAATGAATGTTGATTACTCGTTCTACGCGAATGCGATTTCGCCGAGCACGCGTCTCTTGACATCAACAGTGAACATTCAAGCAAATGATTTCGCAACCGTATCGGCAACCTGGGATGGTTTGACCGTTGGTGAGAACAAGCTCTGGGTGAGTTATTCCTACAACAACGGGCCTACGCACGAATTCTACCATTCATTTGTTGTCGAAGGCCTACCAAGTTTGTACATCATCGAGACTGAGATGAATCCGTCCACTGGAATTCATGCTGGCGATACGGTTGAGTTGAACACGAAAATAGGAAACATTGGCAGCGTGGATGCATCAACGTCGCATCTCGGAATCAACTATCCAGGTTCAATGACCGATGTCGAATTGTCAACTGAAGCGATTACTGCAGGATCTGAAGTTTGGGTGAATACAACGTTCGTTGCCCCTCCAACAGGTTCCTATGACATTATTCTCACACCGGACGCACAAGACGAAATCATGGAATCTTCCGAACAAGGAAAAGAAGCAACGGTTGCTTTGATCGTTGATGCGCGAATGGATCTATCGCATTCTGATGACGTTACGATAACGGCAACACAAGGTTCGCTCATCGGTCCATGGACCGTATCCGGCGTCCTTGCTCGAGAAGCAGGTGAAGGCGAAACAACCGTCCCTATGGTTTTGGAGATTCGTGATGGTGCCTCTGTTCTTCGCTCCCTGCAATCCTTCGATGTGGTAATCGCAGGAACGGGATACAGCCAACAGGCGTGGACGACCTCCATCCAAAGTTCTGATATTGCCGGTTTGCCAACAGGTCAATACACGCTTGCAGTCAACATCGACCCATTTGGAATGGGTTCATTCACGCAAGAGAGTACCGAGAACGATGTCCTGCTGACGACATTCAATTTACCTGAACTCCCCGACGTTTTCGTTGATCCACTGGCGCTCGCGAATCGTTCATCCGTCGCAGCAGGTGAATTCGTTGATTGGTCGATGACAGCGACCAATACAGGCGATGTTACCGTCTCTGGGACATTCTACTACACATGGGAAGGTCAGACGTTTGAATCACAACTGGTCGTACTAACATCTGGCCAAACCTACACCTACACAACATCGCATGGAACCGCTTTGGGACAGCATACAGCGGAAATCAGTGTTCAATGGCGGGCTGCATCAGGCTCCTACGATCGCGTTCCGTCAAACAGTCTCGCAACCGGTTCGGTGATGGTTGAAGCCAGCCTGCAACTCGATTGGGACCCTGATTCCATGGTCTTGACTGATGATGCTGGTGAGACTGCAAGTTTCCCGCTTGAATCGGGTGAGAAGTATACCATGACATTGGATGTCAAATCAACCCGTGGAACGGGTGATGTTTCGTTCACCTGTAAGAACAGTCAGAATACGTGGGATACAATCGATGTTTCGATTGCAAACCCTGGTGATCGTGCAGAGGTTTCGTGTACGTTCACAGCATCTGGGAAGATGTCCATCG
>JBMYJV010000181.1:0-2437 GCA_049594755.1 Candidatus Poseidoniaceae archaeon | reverse complement strand
AGGAAGGCGTCGTCAAGCACAAAGAAATCCACAATGAAATGAGCGGCTATCAAGAAGCATTGATTCGAATGCGCCGTTCGCTAATGATTTGGTCATGGTGGTTTGGAATCATCATCGCGTTTTCTATTGACGCATTTGCCTTCCTTTACATCGATGATATGATGAATTCGCCGATTGAATTTGCTCGAGTGCTTTCCATGTGGTCTGTTTCATGCCTAATTGCTGCAGTTTTATCGATTGCACTTCCATGGCGAAATTGGTTCAATGTCGAACACAGTATGAAGGAAATTCGGGATATGAAACACCGATTCGAATCAATAGGATTGGAACCAACATGGAGTCCTATCGGATTCCTTGGAGGATGGTTTTCTGCCGGAAGAACAGAGGCTGGTCTGCTCTTGGCAACGATTGTTATTGGTATTCACGCCATTGCTTTGGTTGCTGCGGAAGATCGGAATCAAGCCGGATTTGTACTCCTCGTAATCGCTTTTCTCTGGACGCTCTTTGCGACGTGGCAACTTCAGCGCTCACTCAAAGCGGAAAACGAAATGATCGAACGTCGAGAGAAAGCGGGTCTAGAAGAAGGTACAGAATTGGCATACTCTGACGATGAAAAAAGCAGTGACCTTCTGGTGGACGAGGTTTCTGGACTCCGAGGACGACCGGATCAAATTGTCATCATTGATGGGGAATTCATTCCAGTTGAACAAAAGACTGGGAGAATCCCGAAGAAACCGCATAAATCCCATCGCCTGCAACTTCTCGCATACATCTCATTGGTCGAGACGAGTACAGGAAAGACGCCACCATATGGCATTCTTCGTTATGGAGATGAAGACATTCACCAAGTGTACTGGGATCAACATGCAAAACAGCATCTTCAAGAAAGCATCGTCGAAGTTCAACGATTGATGGTGGAAGGTGGTGCAAAACGCAATCATGAGCGTGAAGGCAAGTGCCGAAACTGTAGTCGGCGTTACGCTTGCAGCGAATCACTCGTCTAATCGACGACACATACGTCGTCTTGTGGATAGATGGTGCAAGTTCGTGTCACATCCACACTGAGAAGGAAATTGTCTTGTTCTGTAATGATTCCACCACCAGTCCCAACAATGTTGATGTTCCATTCCCCTGAGATGAACTCACCATCAGCTTCAGGTTCGATGAGGACATATGGAGCTGTTTTCGTTGTATCGTGAGTCGCATTGTACTTGAGGGCTCCAGATGGATCTTTGATTTCGACGTTCACCTCTCGTAAATCGAAGAAATCTGGGAACAGTTCACGGATGATTTCACCAGCCATTTCAGTCTTGAAATACACACCAATCTTTGTAACTTCGGAATCAACGGTGAACTTCTCGTTCCATTCGACATTGATTTCAGCGTTGGTAAAATAATGCTCAACGACGGTCGTTTTGATGGATGTGGATTGCTGTACATCGCCGCGAAGATGCTCCATGTATTCCCTTCCCTGGAGAAGGCCAATGCAACCTGAGGCAGAAAGCAGCAGCATGGAAAGGGCCACAAAGACCGGAAACAACCTCTGCTGCATGATGTTGCCCAACCGACTCAACAATATGAAAATCACCCCGTCATGGGGAAGCGTTCAAACCACTGTTCAATCTCAACGAAGACGCCTGAATGACGCAACGACAACTCCGAGCGCAAGCGATGACGAACCCTATGAGTGCTGACAGGCATCCATCACTCGAATTTTGCTCCACACGTGGGGCATTCCTTCGCATCTGCAGGGATAACTGCACCACATGCACCACAATCGGCTGTTTCAAGGGCAGACTCACGCTTTCTGCGTGGGCGTCGACGAGGTTTGGCGGCTGGAGTTGCTTCAGCATCATCTGATGCAAGCGGCGCTTCAGCATCGTCTTCGAAGGCAAAGTTAGCGCTTGCTTCCGTGATTTCGTTTCCTGCGAGAGAACTGTCGGTCAGTCCCATTCCAACGACGACCTTCTCACCTGGCATGACACCTTCTTCACCCGTAAGCTCGTACAGATCCCCACGGATTTCTGCATCGCTTGCAGAGAGCGTGGTCCAAGCAGCTCCATCCTTGTCTTTCCCATCATCCTTGAGCGATTTCATCTCATCCTTTGACGGCAAGAATGCATCCAAATCATGACCTTCAAACGATTCCTCAACGGTCTTGAGTGTGGTCACAACTTGGTTCTGCATCGCCTCAATTTCCTCTTCAGTCATGTCTTCCATAGCAATCTCATCTGCATTACGCAAATCGTACGCAGCAGTGACTTCTTGTTCAGCAGCAACAACGTTCTCGTCCCATTCATCTTCAAGATTGGATTCATCGTAACCAAATTCTTTGACTGCGTCAGCAAAGTCTTCCGAACCACTGACGATTTCATTCTCGTCCTCTTCAGGAAGAGAGACCAATTCTTTCTCTTCTGGAACATCTCGAACACGACGT
>JBMYJV010000180.1:0-2462 GCA_049594755.1 Candidatus Poseidoniaceae archaeon | reverse complement strand
CACAGCAGACGGCGCTGAGGTTGATGGTTTTGGTTGCTCCGATGCGCAAAACAACGGCGGTGGTGGCGGCGGTGGTTCCGATGATACCGACGGTGATGGAATTCCAGATTCAAACGATGCTTGTCCAAACGAATATGCAGACGCCCAAAATGACGCCGATAATGATGGCTGCCCGGATGAAAACGGTGGGGGCAACAACGGAGGTGGCACAGGAACATCTGATGCGGATGGTGATGGCGTTGATGACGCTGATGACCAGTGCCCTAACACACCTTCCGGTGAGAGTGTCGACTTCTTTGGATGCAGTGACAGCCAAAATGGCGGCGGCAACAACGGTGGCGGCAACAACGGTGGCGGCAATGGAGGTGGAGGCTTCGGTGGAGGCGGTTCCGGCAACGGAGGCTACATCGATGAGGGATGCATTCCGAGTGGTTTTGACATGAATGAAAAAACCGTGATTCGCTCCGACCTTATCTACGCAAACGGTTTGGATGCATTCAACTTCCCGCTCACGGAGGGCAAGGTCTGGAGTGACGCTGCTGTTGGAACTGGAACGCTCGAACTTTCAATCGAAATTGGTGGATGCATCCTCTTGGACATGGCCCTCGATGCCTCTGATGCCCTGCCACTCAATTATCGCCACATTGGCACTGAATCGTTCACAGTAGGATCTTCAACAGTCACTGCGAACGGTGTGCAAGTGTTTGCTGGTCGAGAAGGTAACAACGATTGGGCCACACCTGATTTCACAATTCTTCCAAGCGTACCCGATAATATGGCACGAATGGGTCTCCCATTCGCTGCTTGGATCAATGTCGTTGGATTCAATGAATTTGACGAGACCGTTGCCATTAGTGCAACCGTGAATGCTGAGAATGCACCTCTCATGTACGACAATCAGCAACTGTCCATCGATGAATTGGGTGCTGTCGTTGTCGATACCATGAACATGTCAAGCGGGGACTACGTTCTCTCAATTATGGGGGCCCAGGATGGCTTTGAGCGCTCTGTTAACGTTGCTTTTACGGTAGACAACGACCCTGATTTCGAGATCATTGCGTTCGATCCATGGCTCGTCGTTCCAGGTGGTGTACCTTGGGAACTTCCAACACCAATCTTCATCGAACCACTCAATGGATTTGGAGCGGATGTTGCTGTGAGTGTCACTCTGCCAAGCGATACCAACATCTCTGGAACACTCGACTTTGCTTCCGGTACGACACCATTCATGTCCGTTTTGACACTCTCCGTACCAGAAAACCTTCCAGCAGGCGATTACACGATCATCGTCACTGGAACGTCTGGTTCGACCGTCAAATCCGATGAGATCACCCTAAGCATTACCTCACTGCCAGAGTTCACACTCGATATTGACAATCGTGAACAACTTCTCACCACTGAAGAGACCATGGCCATTAGCGGAGCAATCAATGCGCACAATGGTCTTGACTTGACGCTAGGTGGCGCACTCGATATCATCATCGAGCCGTACAATCAGAAGTTGCTGGATAGTGCAGTCATCACCTGGGGTGATATTGATGCAAACGGAGATTTGACTTTTGAGGTGACTTTCATGCTCGATGAGGAGATTCCGTTGCACAATTACAATATCCAATTGAATGTTGTAACGCTTGATGGTGGCATCGCCCACGCTGCATCCGTAGCGTTCGTGACGGAATCATCAACCATCTCTGGAACTGCGACCGCTGCTAGCACTTCGTCTGTCTCTTCAGGCAATACGGAGGAGCACGATGGTACAGATTCTTCAGCTCAAACCATTGTCGAGGAAAGTGAAGAGGAGAACGACGCGAGCGGTGATTCACAAACGAAGTCTGAGTCTGAGTCCAAATCTTCCAACACCTTGTTGATTGTTGGCTCCTCTGTCGGCGTGATTGCCGTTGCAGCAATTGTTGGCTTCTTCGTCATGCGAGGCCGTGCAACAGGCATTGAATCGAAGGATTTCAGTCAACAACTTTGGAATCAAGAAACCGCACCTGCACAGCCTGCACAACCGATTCACACGCAACAAATGGGTGCGATTCCTATGCAATCTCAACCAGTTCAACAAGCACCTGTAGTTCAACAACCAGTTGCACCAGTCGTTGCTCCTGCTCCACCACAGGCGATGGCAACGGCGCCACCACCACCTGCTCAACCAGACCGAGTCGCTGATTACACTGGCCTACCACCAGGTGGGCAGTACGATCAATCGACTGGGCAGACCATCTACATTGGACCTGACCAGAGCCGATGGCAGATGATGCCGGATGGTAGTTTCAACCGTATCGGATGAAGACGTAAAGCGATGAATCCTCCAAGGTTCTTACAACAGCCTTGAAGAACAGGGTCTGTTCCAAAAGAACAGGGGGGTTCGTATGGCGACGATTAAAGAGCAAATCGAGATGATTCGCGCTGAGATCGATAAGACGCAAAAGAACAAGGCCACCAACGCCCACATTGGG
>JBMYJV010000179.1:0-2551 GCA_049594755.1 Candidatus Poseidoniaceae archaeon | reverse complement strand
AGTGCGGAAAATACTGCGATCATGCATATCACCTCAATCTGCTAGGACCTCGCCTGCAAGTGTGGACACAATCGCCCCAAGACCGATGATGAATCCAAGCAAGTAGTACCAGATTCCTGAGCCTCCAAGATTGGACATCAATGGGACAATATCACCAACAACTGGGATGTTGTCCCAACCAAAGACTGTACTAAAGAGTCCAAACATTCCAACTGTTACAACAGAAAGGAGAACAAGAATGACGCGGCTTGATGATGGTTCTGCAGTTCCAATGACTGCATCGGGGATTTCTGTACTGTTCGACATGAGGTGCCCTCAGGTGCCCTAGATGGACATGCCTGCGACTCGAAGCGCGGTGATAAACATTCACCAAGAGCATCATTGGAGCACTCAATTAATCGGTCGACTCAAGGAGAACGAAGAATGTCTTTGAGTGAGCCTCGTCGCGGCATTGATGTACCCAATGGAACCGGTATGGAACGGTCGTTGGTTAACTCTTGACTCCAGCGTTTTTTACACTCGCATTCCAATCCATCGAACTCGTTCAATGATCCCGATACGGCGTATCGTTCGATAGCAGCGACAACTTCTCCATCGCACTCACCACAGTTGTGGGAACCTCGAATCTTTCCACCCGCAGTTGGGTGTATAATCAACCGTGAAATCTGGTCATCATCTCCATTCATGCCACCGTTTGGATGAACGATGTGGTGGCTCTGTTGGATTAGTTCAACCAAGGACCAAAGCCATGGTGGACGATATTCTCTATGCCGATGAAGACGGTCGATGACGGTTCCACGCTGAATGTTCATTGGATTAATGGAAATCTCATCGCTCTGTTCAGCAACCGCTTCAATCCACTTAACACAGTGATCGAGTGCATCAGCCTCACTCATGAATGGGGGCTTGAACATGAGATATGTCTTCACTCGAAGATTAAATTTCTGAAGACGTTCAACCGCTCTATCCCAGGATGCTGCGGAGAATCCTTTGTTCACATGGAATCGTAACACTTCATCATCGTATGCTTCGAGGCCGATTGCAACGGTAAAGTTTGGATTAATCGAAGTTGCCCAAGCCAACTTTTCTTCTGTGAGTTGTTCAGTTCTGCTTTCAACAATAAGTTCCTTACCGAGTTCGAAACAGTCGCGTAGAACAGTTTCTTGGAAATCAACTGGAATTTCTCGGTCTTCGAGCAAAGAACCTGACGTGTATACTTTCACCATGGCTTGGCCTTCGAAATTGTTGAACTTCTCCTTTGCATGCTGCCACTGAGCATGAAGATCATCGCTGTTGACATCGTCTCGGGTGTCGTTGAAATATCCACAAAATGTACAACCTGACGACCACCACCAATGGCATCCTTTGGTTCGCAGAATTACCGTCACTGCTGAGCAAGGTTGGCCATCGGTGGTCATTTCAGGTGTTGAATAGACCGTTGCTGGGTAGGAAGCATCCCAGGATTGTTGGCGCTCCTTTGCCCACGGCGTGTTCGCAGGTGCCTTCACAAGATCGTGAATCTTGAGGCCCTTCGCATCGTCGCCCAGCATGGTAAGGCCCTTGCCAGATGACATGAACATCCCTCAGCCTATTCCTCTTCAAGGATTCGTTTGAAAATGATATCCGAACCGGCCTTGATGAATTGTCCTTTTGGATGAGTTGGATCTTGATCTTCTGCTGAAACAACTTGTGGTTCGTAGAGGTTCGCAGGAACTCGAACGTCGACCCGGCTTCCTAAGCGAATCATTCCGTAACGCTCTCCACGCCGCAATGTATCCCCAATTCCTTTCCAAGGAACGATGGTCCGGGCAAGTGCTCCTGAGATTTGCATCACTTCGATTCGTTCACCATCTTCAGCCTTGAAGACCGTGCGAACACGTTCATTAAACTCGCTTTCCTTACGATAGGCAGGGGCAAACGGACCGCGTCGTTTTCCTTTCCCAGTTCGATGTTCCATCGCAACAATTTCTGCAGCTCGTGGAGCGCGGTTGACGTGAACGTCGAGCGGTGACATGAAGATGGCAATTCGCCAAACATCTGAGGCTTGAGGCGTTCCTTCTGCCACAACAAAGCGTTGCTCCGTCTCAAAAGAAAGTGGTTTCTCGCAAGGTTTTGGATACCAATCTCCTGTATGTTCATCATGCTCGATGTTGCCTTCTTCGCGTTCTTTTCGAGATGGACGACGTCCATTCGCTCGCTCACGGCGAACAAACATGACGTGTCCATCAGCCGGTGAGACGACAATCCCCGCATCTTGAGGGATTGGGCGGTCTGGATCCCTCCAGAAGTTTGCAAAAAATACAGCAATCATCAAGCAAAGAACACCCAATAATGGCATCAGTCCATCCAACGGATTAAGATAAATTCCACCAACAAGGATAGCAATGCCAGCAATTGTGAAGGTCGCTACAGGAGCATGCCCTCCTTGGGCGAGACCTGCCAAGGTGTTTCACCTCAGTTGTCAGCCCAAGGATCGACATCCGAGTTCCATGTTTCATCAGAGGATGCCTCGGTCTCTTCTTCAGCAGTTGCTTCTGCTTCTTCTGCAGGA
>JBMYJV010000178.1:0-2596 GCA_049594755.1 Candidatus Poseidoniaceae archaeon | reverse complement strand
TTGATCTTGTAATGCACGAACATTGTCTCCTCCGCGACCAACGAGCGTGGAAATCATATTGCTCGGGGCATAAACAGTAGCCGCAGTATCGCTTGTAAATTGGACACGAACGTGGACACCTGCCCACTGTCGGATGGTATGGATGAGTTGTTTCTGCGCCAATTGTTGGAGGGGCTTCTTCTGGCTTGTTTCCGTGACAGGAACAACGGCAAGTTCTGAGCCGAAGGCAAACATTTCATGTGTTACCTTACCTGTTGAGAACTCGACAACCTCGATCACCGGCCGAGCCAATTCTTCCTGCATTCCCGATGGAGGTTTGACAGTCATTCTTAATTCGAGAACCTGTTGGATTTTACCTGATTCAACGTGCAATACAGTATCCAGCACTTGAGATACAAGACCCAACTCAACCTTTCCAATCAATCGTTGAATGGCTTCGAGTGCAGAGTTTGCGTGCGTAACGCCAAGCAACCCTACGCCTGCAAGACGAACATCAGCAAAGATCTCGAAGTCGCGAGCACGTCGGACCTCATCGAAGATGACGAAATCAGGACGTACAAGGAAGATGATTTCTGCAGTTTTCTCTAAATCTCCTTCCAACGGAGCGTATTGTGTGATACGTTCAGCAAGTTGCAAATCTCGAGGTGCTTCCATTGTTTTGACCATGGCGCCGATGTCATCATCGAGATATTCAGCAATGGCCTGAGCAAGTGTTGTCTTTCCAGAACCAGGGCGTCCACAAATGAAGACACCGCGATGATGGTTGGACAAACGCTCAACAATCTTCGGATCAAGATTGTAGTCACTGAGTGAGAGTTTTGCTACGGGACGGACAACGGTAATTTCCCGTGCATCCGAAAATGGCGGGCTTGCACAGGTGACTCTCAAATCTCCGAGCTGAAGGACTTGGCAACCCTTTCGGTCGATTTCGAGGAAACAATCGCTCCTGTGTTGATTCTCTTCAACAACAGTTCGTAACGACTCCTGAAGCGATTCCAAACGAAGATTATCCCAAGCATCGGTTGATTCCAATTCAACCAACTTGAGTTGGCCAATGGTCCCACGCTTGACACGAGGAGGACAATCTGCCTTCAGAAAGATGGTATGAACGTCTGCTTCCAGCAATTCTTCCAATTCAGAGGGAAGTTCAGGATGCTCACCGTGCTTGGCCATCGGAGTGATGTTATCTCGGAGGCTTTTGACACTTGGCACACTTATGCGGACGGTGTGCCCGGTTCAAGCATGCCAAAGGTCCACCAAATGTAGGCGTTGGTTCCAATGCTGCCAATGATCGAACCGACAACAGGGAAGTCGTAGAAGTAAATGCACCAATAGGTGAGTCCAGCAGTTACTGCAACAAATGTGAGGATGTTGAGGATGCCACCGTTTTTCATCCCGCTTAATCGGATGGTCTTCTCATAATGGCTTGCTCCCCAAAGAATGGCGACGATAACGGAAAGAATCGAAAATGCGACCGCTGCATCGAAGGCAGAGTCTTGAATCAACCAAGTTGCAAAAGAAGCAATGGTGACGCCGGCAAGAAGCCAGAGCATGACACGTTCGGGGCTCATGATTGACCCAGTTGGGTTCATCTCTTCAATTCTCGTGTCTTTGAACGTCCTTGCGCTGTTAATTGCAAACGAGCCTGCTCTACGCATTTGATGGTTCGAAGAATGGAACCTGTCGGGGCTGCGGGGGATGTCACATCACCTTCGAGAAAATCAAGTAAGACAGCTTCAAGCGGTGAATGCTTGGACTTAACAACTTCGATTCTTGATTGACGATCTACAATTTCATATTGTTCATGTTGTTGCAATTGAACAAGAATCCTACCGTTTCGTCCGATAACTTCCAATTCAGCAATGTCGGCTTCAGTTTCCCATCCAACATCGATGCAAATCTCGACTTGATTTGGATATTCCAGAGTCAATGCACAGGATGTACGAGAACCGACAACTTCGGAAATCCGTAAGGGGGTTTGTCCATCGAGAAGAAACTCTGCCAAGTCAATTCCATGGATGGTTAATGTATCCAATGCATGCGCTGACTCATCACCTTTACGTTGTACGTTTTTGGAATACCGAATGGATTGAATGGCTCCGATTTTGCCCGATCGGATTTTGGCTCTTGCATCGATGATGCACGGATGAAATCGTAGAAGAAATCCGCTCTTGAGGGTCTTGCCTTCGTGAACGGATGTGGAGACAAGCGACGAAGCATCATCAAACGTTGTTGCAATTGGCTTCTCAAGAAAGACATCGACGCCTTTGTTGAGAAACATCGTTCCGAGATCGTAATGGGTTTCATTGGGTGTTGCTACGATGACGGAATCGAGGTTGAACTGCTCGACAAGCGTGAGTGGATCATCGTGCAAGCAGATACTATCGCTTTCAATTCGTGTGAGAGCGGTTGGATGCACATCGCATGCAACGATGCATTCGATGTTCGCCTTCTTAGCGAGACATTCTAATGCTCGGAGATGCTTCGAACCCCATCTGCCACAACCAACGACCCCTACACGCTGCGGCATGATTCCAACCCAGCCTCTCAGCAATTGAGGTTTGGCTTCTCGCCATGCCTAGTTGTCGTAGTAGGC
>JBMYJV010000177.1:0-2611 GCA_049594755.1 Candidatus Poseidoniaceae archaeon | reverse complement strand
CGCAGAGGATGGAACCTGACGAGGAATGCCCATTCTCCTCTCAAGCTCAAGATGGGAAGAAGAAAAAGACGTTTTTGAGTCTACTTCATCTCCATAAAGACCGATTGGTTGTAGTTCATCTTGCCAGTCCGCATCCTCGTCCATGGTATTCGTGATTCGAATCCAATCGTGCTCACGTTCCTTGAGAATCGCTGCACGTTTGCTCATTTTGTATGAGGTGAACAGTTTCACAACCTGAGCTCGAGGTAAAGCCAATGGACAAAGCATCAGGATATGATCTCCTTGTTGCCAAAACGAGCAAGGTCCCAATTTTTCTTCATTGATCATGTTCAGTGCAGTTTCCAATGCCTTTTGTCCAGTACCCCAGACATGAGGTAGCCACAACATGATGACTGAGCGATCTTTTGTTCCGGGTACGTGCGTGCTTGCTTCTACCATGTACTGTTGTACTGATCGGGTATCGACAACTTTTTTGCGTTGTTTTGGTTTCTTCTTGGCCTTCTTTTTCAGCCTTCGAGCCCGTTTGGGAATTTTTTGAGCCGACTCAATTCGTGGAATGTCTTCAAGCAAATCTTTCAACGGCTTTTCCAGTTGTTCTAACCCAAGAACCGTACACTGATAGCCAGTGGTTCCATGAATCGAACCTGGCAAACGAATGATGCGTCTCGTATCCGCAGTGACTCTATTATCGACGTTGAATCCCTCTTCAAGAACCTGAGTAAGCAAATGTTTACGTGACTCTCTGACCGTCTCCTCTCGCTCTTTTGGATCCTCTATGGCGAACTTATCCCTCTCCAAATCCAAGTAGTAGAGATGGAATCCCTTGCTCCCTGAAAAAGAACAGCTCAAAAACTCCATCGAAGTATCAGAAGCGAGGTAGTCGTAAAGACCGAGGGCAGTGATTCTCGCTTCTTCGAGATTCTTGAGGCTCAACGGAGCCACATCGATGTCAAAGACAATGAGATGGTCAAGGAGAATTGGATGTGCTCGCTCTTTGTCACGAAGACGCGGTAGGTCGATAGGGTTGAGCCATCTTGAAGTCGAGATATAGAGATCGCTGACGACATCTTTTCCGATGGCTTTGGCCAATGTCTGGTGGTTTCGAATGCGTCGACGGGCAGTGACCCAACGACCTTTGTTGGTTCTCCAACGGTAGGAGTGCTGATTTGGAGATGGAATCCAACTGAAATCAATTGGATTCTGAGCATAGTGAGCGAGAAGTTCCTTGCTTCTCTCTTCGCTCATATCACTCGTTTCTCAATCCGGCTTTCTTCAAGGCTTCGAGAAGAACTGCACCAAGTTCGGATGGATCCTTTGCACAAGCGATTCCTGCGGCTTCGAAGGCTGCAAATTTCTCTTCTGCAGTTCCTTTTCCGCCAGAAATGATGGCACCAGCGTGCCCCATCCGCTTGCCAGGAGGAGCTGTTGCACCTGCGACGAATCCAACGATTGGTTTGCTCACGTTTTCTTTGGCCCATGCCGCAGCTTCTTGCTCTGCATTTCCACCGATTTCACCAATCATGACGATAGCTTCAGTTTGCGAATCTGCTTCAAAAGCAGCAAGACAATCAATGAATCCGGTCCCGTTGACAGGGTCGCCACCAATACCGACACAGGTGGATTGTCCTTCACCAATGCTCATGGTTTGAGCAACAGCCTCGTACGTCAATGTCCCTGATTTTGAAACAATACCAATCCGTCCCTTAGCGTGAATGTGCCCGGGCATAATTCCAATCTTTGCCCCACCATTCTCGCCAGGAGTGATGATGCCTGGACAATTCGGTCCAATCAATCGCACACCTGGGCGATTCTCGACAAACGCAACGGCCTTGACCATGTCAAGGGTTGGAATGCCTTCGGTAATGCAAACAACAACGCCTTCGCCTTTGATTTGGTCGAAAGCATCAGCAGCCTCCATGATGGCTTCCCCAGCGAATGGTGGTGGTACGTAAATGACGGTTGCATCAGCATCTGTTGCCTCAATCGCCTCAAACATTGAGTTCCAAACTGGGAAATCCTTTCCTTGGAGTTCAACGGTTTGGCCACCCTTTCCAGGCGTACAGCCTCCAACAATCTGAGTTCCGTATTCGACCATCTTATCGGCATGGAACATGCCTTGTTTTCCTGTGATTCCTTGTACCAATACCTTTGCGTTTTCTTCGATCCAGATTCCCATCAGGCCTCACCTCCAATCAATTGTACAATCTTCTGCGCACCATCTGCTAAGTCATCAGCAGGATGAATGTTGAGGGTTGAGGCAGCAAGAATTGCCTTGCCTTCATCCACATTGGTTCCTGCTAGACGAACGACGAGTGGCACATTGAGGTCGAGCGCTTCCGTTGCAGCAATCACACCACGAGCAATGATGTCGCAGCGCATGATTCCGCCAAAGATGTTCACGAGAATTCCTTTGACGTTCGGATCTTCAAGGATGATCGAAAACGCCGTCTTCACCTGTTCCTCGTTGGCTCCACCACCAACGTCAAGGAAGTTTGCAGGTTCTCCTCCATACAACTTGATGACGTCCATGGTGGCCATGGCAAGACCTGCTCCGTTCACCATACATCCGATACTTCCGTCTAACCAAATGTAGTTAAGGTCATACTTGGCG
>JBMYJV010000176.1:0-2652 GCA_049594755.1 Candidatus Poseidoniaceae archaeon | reverse complement strand
CTGCTCAATACGGAATACGGAAACGGTGGTCACAAAATTCTCCACGTTCATGTTCCTACACTGTTGCATGCATCCGGTTCCCACCTGATTGTTGCAACAGTCATTGGAGAAGACGCACGTTTGCACGAAGATGAACAAGAACGGAAACACATTCGAAGTGAGATGGTGAAGTGGTTTGGTTCAAACGTCGAGGATTGGAATCTCATCGGGACAACGTACGTCGATTATGCCCTTCCATATGGAGGAACGACCGCCATCGGTCGAGAACGAGAACAATTGATTCAGGATGGAATCTATTGCATCGGCGATCATACGATGCATCCTTCCGTTCATGGAACATTGCGTTCAGTTGAGCGCTTGTTGGAACATCTTGAGATTCCAATCCCCATGAAAGATTGATGAAGTGAAACGGTGGCGAAGGAGCATGGCCATTGACCCGAATGACTTCGATGTCCCCGTCAAAGATTACGCCTTCAGTGAAGTGACCAATTCGTCTTCATTGATTGACCAAATGGCCAAGGCAGGTGGTTTCACAGCCACAAAACTCGCAACTGCACGCGATATTTTGCTGCAAATGCGAGAAGAAGCCGATGCTGTTGACGGTGATGCAAGTCAAGTTTGCAACTGGCTTTCTTTCCCTGCATGCCTTTGTGCAACTGGAACCCGCTCCTTCTTCATTGAAGCCATCAAGACCAAGATGTTCAATGTCGTTTCAACCACCTGTGGAACACTGGATCACGACATTGCCCGTTCCTACAAAGACTACTATCATGGTGCCTTTGAATTGGATGATATCGAACTGGGCGAACACGAATTGATGCGTCTTGGTAACGTGATTGTTCCGAATGCATCGTACGGTGAAATCATCGAAGCCGTGGTCATGCCCGCCCTCGAAGACATCTACAACGATCGGCTCAAAGAGACAGGAAAAACCGGAGCAGATGCATGGATCGGTTTTGGCTCGATTCATCTCGTATGGGAATTAGGAAAGCGAATCGGTAAGCCTGATTCGCTCATTTACTGGGCTTGGAAGAACCAAATTCCAGTCTGTATCCCAGGGATTACGGATGGTTCGATTGGTGCACAGTTGTTCATGTTCCGTCAGAAGCATCGTGATTTCCACATCGATACACTGGCCGATGAACAGGTTATGTCGGATCTAACATGGGACGTTGAAACCTCCAACGCCCTGATGGTTGGTGGTGGAATCTCCAAGCACCACGTCATTTGGTGGAATCAATACCGAGGTGGCCTTGATGCTGCTGTCTATGTCACAACCGCTCCTGAACACGATGGTAGCCTATCCGGTGCTCGCCTTCGAGAAGCAATCAGCTGGGGCAAGATGCGCCCAGAAGCTCCGAATGTATGCGTTGAAGGCGATGCGAGTGTCCTTCTTCCACTGCTTGGAAGTGACATCTTCAATCGTTGAGTTTTCCAGCAAGATAGACCATCATCGCTGTACGTAGCGGACTTGTTGGTTGCCATCCATGACCATCGCATTCAACTAAGACGTTGTGCAAGGGCCCTAATGAAGGCCTCGCCCCCTGTTGTGCTGCATCGATAGGAACGACAGAAATCTTTGGTGATGCGGGTTGATCGAGAAGCGATGCCGTGAATTGGCCGGTTGAACCTGCACGTGTTCGATTGTAGAGCATCTGCAATTCGTGGTGCGTTTGTTGTGTTGACCATCGGCGACGTCCTGCAATATCCATTGATTCTGGCAGTTGTGGTTGGTGCAAAGCAATGCGAACGAGGGCATCAACCACATCGGATTCTGCAACCCAATAATGGGATGCATCTCCATCCATTGAATGTTCAATCGCATTCCAGATCGACTCCAATTCCTCATTGACAAGTCCTGAATTCCTACCAGAAGAAAGAACGTCATGCAAGACGATTGAACACGAATCGTTGACTCGAATGGTGTTCGGCTTGGCAAAGAATTCGAATTGAAGGTCGGAATCGTTTGAAACGACGACCTCTGCAATACCAGCCTGAAGCAGAGTTGCATGACGTTCTTGAATCTCTTTGGCATCCTTTTCATCCAAACAAAGCGTGACCTCAAACATCAACAATCGTTCAACGAAAGCTTGTGCAATCGAACCATCGATTGGATGGAGGCGCACACGAACCATTCTTCTCACGCAATGAAGGCCTCAATGGCTTGTTGAGTGATATCGATGACGAGATCGACTTCCTTGGAGGTGATGGCAAAGTTTGGTGTGTACCGTAGAGCGTTCACACCGCCGTGAATAACGCCTAAACCATGCTTTCGACACCACACTTCGACTTTATCGAATCCAACAACTTGCAACGTCTCTGGATTCAATTCAGCAGATACGAGCAAACCTGTTCCTTGAACTTCGAGAATCTGGTCTGGATACTTGGCTTGGAGGACCTTGAGCTTCTCAACCATCTCCTTGCCACGGTCACGGATGTTGTCTCGCAACTCTGGCGTGATGTTGTCCAACACTGCAACAGCTGTTTCGAGAGCACGTGGGTTGGTTGTCATCGTGTTTCCGTAAATGCCCACAACATAGAGTTCGCTCGCACGCTTGTTCATACCGAGTACAGATAATGGGTACTGACCAGCATTGAGTGCTTTCGACCATGCTTCAAGATCTGGGGCTTCCGCATCCTCAAAGCCTTCGT
>JBMYJV010000175.1:0-2679 GCA_049594755.1 Candidatus Poseidoniaceae archaeon | reverse complement strand
ATCCAAGAGGTCGGAGAGATTCGTATCTTGAGTCGATGGTGAAGTCATTGAAGGTGTCGGTTGATAGGTAGGTGCAGGTGCTTGATTTGCTGCCAGGTATTGTTCACCATAGTACGCCCATTGTTCCATGGTCCAACCAGCTGGTAAGCCAGTGGCTGGAAGAGGAGGACCTTGATTCACGACTGGCTGTTCAACAACCGGCTCTGGTTGAACAGGCGCTGGTGGTGCTTGCTGCTCGTATGCAGGCAATTCCGAAGGTGCATAACTTGGCAAGGGAGTCGCATCCCATGCTTTACTCGATGGTGTTTCGACCAGATCAGGTGGTGAACGGTGGGTGATGAGCAGGAACGATGCCAACATGATCACTAAACCTACGAGTCCTAGAATGACAATCGACATGGTTGGAGAAACACCCAATGTATCGCTGAATTCCTCAAGGAATCCTTCAGGGGGTGGTTCAGCAACATCGATGGTGAGTGTAAATGTGTCCGTCGAAAGATCATCATCGGTTACAGTGAGGTTGATGTTCCATGTGCCTACTGGTAAATCGGTTATCGATACAACAGGTCCGGTTTCACCAAGGTCATTCTCGCCCCTCCACTCAAATGTCCAAACATAGAGCATATTCAGAAGGTCCGAATCTGAGTCCGTTGTCCCATCTGATGAAAGATTGAGTGTATCGCCCTTTACGAGGTTGTCAAGAGATCCATTTGCGAATGAAATCATAGCTCCTGGCAGAACATTGTCGATTTTGATTACGGCAGTAATGGAGGACATGGCACCATCATCGTCCTTTACCCATGCAGTCACTGTTCGGAACTGTGGATTACTGGTTTCCCAAGTGTACTCGAAGTGGGTGCCGCTTACATCACAATCGTTGTTCAAGGTGCCGTCAAGATCCGCATCTCGAGTCCCATCAATGTCCCAACACACTTCGAGAGATTCCTTGTCAGAGGGTGTGTCCTCGACAAGAACATCGAAGACCACAAGATCATCTTCTGAAACAGTAATTCCTCTTGTCACGGCCTCCTGGAAATTCGACTCCGGGGTAATTGTGGGTTTAAGATTCACAATGGTGACTTTTGCCAGCGAAGTTGAGGAGGTGAAACCATCATCATCTACGGCTCGAACAGAAACGATGTGCTCACCAGACGTTGGCCAGGATGTAGCCACATCGGATGCTGAGCCGTCTGTTGAGACAGTGAAGTTATCGAGAACATCACTCAGGTTCCAGTCGATGATGAGTCCATCACGGTCGTTGAGTGTATCATCGCCTTGAGCACGTAGAATGACGTTTTGATCCTCTTGCAGCACCCATGTTCCATTCGCATCGAATGGTGTGTTTACACCTGCAATCCACACGCTAATTTCACCAATGGTGGGTGCGACGTTGAGGACTTCGATGGATGAAATGACTTCGGTTTGTACGCCATCATCGTCCGTTGCAATTGCACGGATTGGCATCGTGCCTTCTTCAAGTGGCGTAAATGTACACGTCGGCTGCGTTAATCCTTCGAGACAGTTCAAATCCGGCCAAGAAACACTAACTTGCTGGCCTGATGGAGACACTGTATCGGTATCTCCGCTATCACTGGCATCGATGGTTATCGAGGATTCAACAGCAACCTCGGTCGGGTGACTGAGGTTGATGTATGGCGCTCGATTGAGGATTGTGACGTTGCTCACCAATACCGTTGTATCGAGCTCGTTGTCTGTTACAACAGTCCGCAATTCCCAATCACCATCGTCGGACCAATTCCAATTGATGGCGCAATCAGGGGTTGTTATGACATCGACAAGACCCGGACGAGACTCGATCTCAAATCGGCATTCAACGTCCCCTCCATCAGGGTCAAAGGATGAACTCGCATCAATGAATACGTCTTCGAAGGTATAATTTCCAGTATCAATGGTGATGGATGCGTTCGGTGCACGGCCAATAAAGACGTCAACACTTGCCTGGTTGTTGCTTCGATTAGCGTCACCTGTGACGAGTTCATCTGGATCAACGGTGAAGGTCAGTGTCTGATTTCCGATGGTCGTCTCTTCAGGAACAATCCAGTCAATTACAATACGTTGCTCACTGTACGCTGCAATAGATGGAACAGCTTGTCGGCTTGAATCACCATCAGGAACAATAATTTCCATTTCTGTTGAAGGAGATGGCAAAACCCCTCTGTTTTGTGCTGGTAGAGAGAAGGAGAGCTCGTCACCAGGCAATGCGTTGTAACCAATGGATTTTGAGAGGGTTGCAACCTCCCCATCGCGAGTCCGTGTAACGATGATTGAGTCTTCTTGGGCAACCAAATCGATACCTACCACAGACAAGTCGATGACAACTGTGGCAACGCCAATAATTTCCTGAACTGGATCCCAAACAATCACACCGTTGCTGCTGTAATCATCGCTAGCGATGGTGTCATCCACGACGTTTGATACGTTGATTGTCTCTTCAATCTGCCCACTACTGTTGGTAATCGGATTGATCAACGTTCCTGCCATTTCGTAACGCAACTGGAGGTTTTTGTTGACTTCGGGTATACCGTTTGGAGCAACGGAGTAGGTTGCATAAATCTTTGATTCTGAGTCTGGTAGTGTAGCAATGAATTGAGTTTCAACCTCAATGTCGACGTTCCGGTCGCCTGGATTTTTCCTCTTGTCGACACCGAACGAATCAAC
>JBMYJV010000174.1:0-2687 GCA_049594755.1 Candidatus Poseidoniaceae archaeon | reverse complement strand
TCTCAGAATCCATCTCCGGGCTATGTCTCCCAACACCCGTACGCGTCGATGGCTAGGAGGTCCATTACACCCCCTACGACCTGATACGCCGCAGACCCATCCTATCTTCACCCACAAACCGTTCCAGGCATTGTGGGTTATCCGGCTTTGTTCTCAGTTTCCCGAGGTTATTCCAGACAATAGGGCAGGTTATCCACGTGTTACTGAGCAGTATGCCGAGCTCCGAAAGCTCTCGACTCGCATGGCTTAATCGAACTCCAAAAGCGGTCGCCTCTGGCAGGATCAACCAGATTTCTCGTGTTTTGATCCCTAGAGTTGTTATCGCAATTAATTCGCTGTCCTAAATTTCTTGGCGAGGTTATGAGCACTATCTCTTGCACAACAAAAAATACGTCATAATCTCAAATCACCTACCTGACCCTGAGCGAGCTCCTTCCCGGAGGTTTCTCAGAATCGCATGTGCTTCGGCTGTCGTCGTTGGGTGATGGGAACCTTCACCGTCCGAAGACTCGGGTCCCAACGCCGTTCCCACCGACGCAAGCAACTCACCCACTCACCTCCCCTATATCAAGATACCCGACCGTAATTGGCCCTAAAATCGCTCACTGCGAGCCAATCCTCTGCATTAATTGCCCTCTGAATCGTCCTGAGTCCAGAAGGCATCCAACTGCATAGAATCCGAGGGAGTGTTGACTGACGGAGGTGGAGTTGCTATCTCACCAGTTTCAGTAGGACTCTCATACTCAACAACACGTGTTTCGTTGACGATGATTTCCGGGGCTTCAAACTCAGGATCGAGTTCCTCAATGACATGATTCAGCAACTTTTGGGCATCTACTCTGTCGGCGAGTGACTCGATTCCAGCACCTTGGTACAATTCGTCCAACGTTTTTGCGTGCTTAGGCGAGCCCATACCTTCAACATAGAATTTGTAGATATGTCGAGCATCGTTATCACTGTCCCAATTGGACACGTCAAACATGTCCAGCGTGGGCATGCCGTCGTATCTGCCTCCATCCATAACGCCTTCATCTGAGATGTTGAGCAAAGCTTTCAGAGGCTCAATATAATCACTCGCAGACTCACCGATAAAGGATGCAATAAGCCGCTGTTCGCCACTGATTTTCATATGTAGACCCACAGCATTTGGTTCTTGAATTAGCTTTGCAGATGAGAAATTCACATTCTTCCAACTCCACCCACCAAAACGAGTCGAGTTCATTGAACGACGCATCGACATCCGCCTACCCTCGAAATCAAATTTCAAAACAAACCTCCTATGGTCTGCTCTCAGCAGGATATAGAGCGCAACAAACGTGAGGATAACCCCAAGAATGATTTGTTCCTCAATGATTGTTTCAACCATCTCAGATGATGGATAATAGGAAAATTTCTTGCTCGAATTTGTAATCTCTTCGAAGACAAGCTGTTGGTCATACGCATCGTACCTTGCTTCAAACATCCTGACGCCTAGAAAAGGGTGCGAATCGTCTGAAGTATATTCAACATCACTCGAGTTTGAAGAATATTGATCACACCATTGTGGGAGTAATGCATTGAAACTATACTGGCCAATGAAAAGGTCGTTTGTGCCAAAACCTTCTGGCAAAAGAGTCTCTGCGAAGTAAACTCTGCAGGATACGTAACCATCGTCGTAAATGTCTCCAACAATGACGAGTCCTTGTTTGTCAGCCGAAAATTCATACCGATATTCTCTTGTCCAATCATCGTAAGTTATTCTGAAATGATTGTCAGCAGTCTCAATCTGTTCTATTTTGTACTCTTCTCGGGGAGACCAATCCTCGGCACTACAGTACACTGAACCATCACCAAGTTCGAGTGCATCGCCCCAATCACCTGGACAGGGATCGTCCGACATCTGCATCTGCTTGTTGCTCACAATCATTGAAATTGACCAAGAGGCAAGAATAAGTCCAATGATGCATATGACGGAACCCGCAAGAAGTACTGGAATGAAGATTCCATCCGGCTTGAGGGCTCGGACATCGCCTTCGTTTACCGTTGTGTAACGGCTGAAATTACCTGCAGATACGAACGGTGAATGAGGTTCACTGAACCGCATACATTACGCTAGGTTGCGCCGTATATCAACTGAGAGCCTACTCAGCACCGAAGAATTGTCGGAGCATTGGGTGCATCTCCATGGCTTGTTCCTTCTGGATTTGCTCGTAGGTACGTAGAATGATACCAACAGCCAACAACAGACCTGTACCGGTCGCATTACCAACCGTACCGAGTAGATCAGCACCTGCAGCAAGTAAACCGACGAAAGCACCAGAGAAGTAGGTCACCGGTGGAATGTAGTTCTCGAGAATCTTCTCCAAAACCTTCGGATTCTTACGGAAACCAGGAATCTGCATGCCTGTTCGTTCAATTTGCTTTGCAACGTCCTTGGTACCCATGTTGGTGGTATCAATCCAAAACTTCGCGAAGACCATTGAACCGACGGTCATCAAGACCACATAGAACACAACGTGGAGCATGATTTGACCAAGACTATGACCAAACATATCCGATTGTTGATTCAACAACGGAATCAGCCAGTCGTTGACACCAGCTGGCATGGATGCATACCAAGCAAATCCACCGGAAGCCGTCGTTTGACCGGGCTCGTACGTCCCGATGTAATCCGACATCGAGAACCATCCCTGCCGTCCTAATATCGG
>JBMYJV010000173.1:252-2700 GCA_049594755.1 Candidatus Poseidoniaceae archaeon | reverse complement strand
TGCTGAGCGTCTCGCTGACATGCTCAAGGACAAGGAATTCACACAACTTATCGTCAAGTACCGTGCACCTGGCGGTAACAAGTCCAACAACACTGGACCTGGTGCACAAGCAGCTATTCGAGCACTGACACGTGCAGGTATGACCATCACTCGCATCGAGGATGTTACACCAATCGCTCACGACGGCACCAAGAAAAAGGGTGGACGACGTGGACGACGTGTCTGATTTGGAGGAATGAAGATGAAGGCAAGCGTTGTTGACGGGTATCCACGAGGAAACAAAATGAAGATTCTCATCGAAGATGCTGATGCATCTCAGATAAACGCACTTCGTCGTGCGATCATGGCTGATGTACCAAAGATGGCGATCGACAAGGTCATGTTTACGCTTGGTGTGAACCAAGACAACAACCGTGGTGAAATCTTTGAATCTGTCAACGCACTTCCAGACGAAGTTATAGCGCACCGTCTCGCTATGATTCCAATTCCAACCTGCCCTGACAACAGCATTGTTGCTCCTAACGACTGTCCAAATTGCATGGACATGGCCGAAGATGATCGTGGTTGCCCTATGTGCCAAGTCTTGTATACACTCAACGTTCAAGGTCCATCCGCAGACAGCGACGAGCCATACCGTGTTGTCCGTGCTGGAGACTTGACCAATGTATCCGATCCTACGTTCGATATCAGCGAAGAAATGCAATCCATCCCGATTACCTACCTCGCTCAGGGACAGTTCCTCGAGTTCATTGCATTCGCAACGCTCGGCCGAGGCCGTGACCACGCCAAGTGGTCTGCTGCTTCTGCAGTTACCTTCCAACCACGCTACGAAGCAGAACTCAAGAAGCCGAAGAAGGCCTCGGTTCTCTTCGATCTTGACCTCAAGACCAGCGATGGTCGAGCCATTGATGCGAAACTCTTCAGCAACAAGAAGTGCGACGATGTTTCAACCGTTCTGGACCTCGAGAAGGCTCTCCACCAAGTCGGTCACGGTACTGGCCGAGATGCAGATTTCGATGAGGCGATTGTTCTCAACAAAGTTGACGGCAGTTTCGTCTTCTCCTTCGAGACCGATGGTTCAATGGCTCCTGAAGCTGTCTTCAACAGCGCCATTGAGGAATTGAAGTCTCGCTTCACCGACCTCGGTGACGATCTCGGACGAGCCTTTGCTTGATTCCGATATCGGACCTTCCGCCATCTTGATGATTCACTGTGAGATGGCTTGACCATGGCAACAGTTCGGGTTGGTGGACACATCACCTTACTGTTTTCAATCCACGATGATGCTCTTCTTCCTCGGAACCAAGGAAGTCGAGGTGCGGGAATTTGTCTCGAGCATGGTGTTTCCGTCTCGATTCAAGAAACGGGTCGAAGCGAAGTCATCGAAGCAGGCCAAGAGATGGCTGGTTGGGATCAAGATATTCCTGACATTAAATCGAAAGGTACGACCGAGGTTACGATCAATGCGCAGATACCGAGTGAATCGCTCAGTGAGCAAATGTACGACGATCTGATCGACGAACTACGTCAAGCACGTCTTCTTCCACAGGATGCCAATTATTCAATCCACGTCGATATTGAATTACCACTCAGTCAAGGATTTGCTATGTCTGCTGCAGGACTCTCAGCACTGGCTTTGGCTTGTTTTCAGATGACTGAGAAAGGATCTGTTCCACAGTATTTCCGTGCTGCACATCACATCGAGAGACGCTACTCTGGAGGCCTTGGCGACGTTCTTGGACTCTATGTCGGAGGTGTTGAACTTCGAACGCATCCTGGTTCACCACCGTCACCAGGCGTTGCTCGTAGCTTTTCTCTTGATTCGAATATCCTCTTGGTTTGGCAGTCAAGTGAGTCCAAGCATACGTCAGAATACATCGACCATCCAGATTGGAAATCAAGCATTACGCGTGCAGGTGATGCTGCAGTGGATCGCCTTGCAACGAAGCAATGGGATGCATCAATTTGGAATGAACTGTTGAAAGAAGCACAAACGTTCGGACGAACGTCCAAGATGTTGGAGGAACCTTCCAGACAATCGATGCTTGCTTCGGTTCAATCTGTCATCAATGAATTGAATCTTCAAGCAAAGGTACGGGCACGATTGTGCATGCTTGGAACTTCGTGCGTTCTGCTTCCTGCAAAAGCCAATGAACCACTTGATGAGGGTGATTTGCGACAGCTTTCTGAAGGTCTTCGTTCGATCAATTTGGATTCACTCATAACGCGAATCGCGCCGCAGCGGTTCGTCTAAGGCCGATCTTGCAATTCGGAGAGGTCCAACGGACTGGCATCCAACATGGTCACACCAGCCATGTAGAGATTTTCTGAGAATCCGTGTCTGAACACGATGGCTCCACTTCCCCATTCGTTGATGTATCGCATCATTTGCTTGGACATCTTCTTGCGCTGGAATCCTACATCGGCACCGTAGAAGTGCTTTGCATC
>JBMYJV010000173.1:0-242 GCA_049594755.1 Candidatus Poseidoniaceae archaeon | reverse complement strand
GACCATTGATTTCCACATGGTCGAGGAACAGAATATCTGGCGTCAATTTTGGACCACCGATTTCAATCGACTGCTCTTTGACAAGTTCAGGCTGACGGCGGAGTCGTACACCTTGTTCCTCAAACCAATCGGCGAGGATGGTCTCGAACACATCTGCACGAAGGTGCGTCTCGCTTTGGTCCACGTTGGAAACTCGATCGGCTTCCTCTGCAGCTTCGAATTCTTTGCGTTCACGTTCCGAA
>JBMYJV010000172.1:0-2723 GCA_049594755.1 Candidatus Poseidoniaceae archaeon | reverse complement strand
TCCTGAACTGCCAGAGGATGAACGTCGTGAAATTCAACACCAAATACGACTTGCATTCTCAGATGTCAGTGATGCTTCCGAACTTGATTATGCAGTAGCATCTCTTGACCTAATGTCTTACGATATCGATCAAGGAACCTTCGACAATCTCGCATTGTTGATTCTCTTTGCAACCTTGGTTGTCATCGCTCTATTGTTTGTTGCGTTCAGGAACATCAAAGGGGTCTTGTTCCCTGTCATCAGTTTGAATGTGGCTTTGGTGTGCACCTATGGTTCGCTCAACCTCCTTGGCATTCGATTCACGGCGCTTGAAGTCGCCGTTGCTCCACTTGTTCTTGGCTTAGGCATCGATTATGCGATTCACCTGCAGCGTTCGTTCACATACCATCGAAACAACACCGAGGATGTTGCAGAAGCATGGATGCGAGCGTGTGGCAAATTGAGCATTCCAATCTCGCTCGCAGTTATCACAACGGTTGCAGCGTTCCTTGCCAATCTTGTCTCACCTCTACCACCGCTCGCAACCTTCGGTATTGCGCTCGCTTTCGGGGTCGTATGTGCATTCTTGACCTCAACACTCCTCATCGGAGCCCTCCATGTGACCTTTAACGCAAAAGCAACCACTGAATTGCGTAAGCCATTGAAGTTGACCAATCTGACCCAGCCGTTGCTTGAACTTCATCGAAAGCAGCAAGTCGGCGTGTTCCTCGTTGCCATCGCCATTTCTGCAGCATCGGTCATTGGTGCCATGCAACTTGAAACCGATTTTGACTTGTCCGATTTCGTCAACGAAGACATGGAGATCATGTCGGTTCGTGATGACATCAATTCAAACTACGACAGCGCTGGTTGGAAATATGTCTACGTTCTCATGGAACCGGTCGGTGGAGGTGTTATTCCTGATGATGTTACATTGCTGGATAATCTGAGAAATTTGCATTCAAACCTCAAGAACAACCAAGACGTTGTTGGCACCGATGAACGATTCCCATCTCCTTCGTACGAAGGCCCATATGTGGTATTGAGAGATGCCGTCATGCGCAACGAATCGTTTGGTGCAATTCACGGTTTGGAAGTCGACTACAACGATGTGTGGGATGATCCAGATGCAACCATCGATCTCGGTCTTGTCTTTGCTGATTTGCAAAACAACTACACGGTCGCAGACCCATTGTCTGGAAAGACCTGGAGCGACCGAGTCAATGCGACTGTTCACCTTGATGGGACAAACATCGCTCATCTTCGAACAGAGGTCCGTGTCGAAGCAACAACTTCTACGGAATCGAAGCGGGTTATCTCCGAGTTTGAGTCAATGATTGGCACGAGCGATGAAGACGGAACATTGCGAAGCTCACTCAAAGATTACGCAGTAATTCACGTCACTGGCGACCTTGTGGTCTTGCAACAAGTGCTCGATGGTTTGTCCTCTTCTCAGCTGAAGTCAACAGCGATTTCACTCGTTGTTTCGTTTGCGGTTTTGTTGGTACTTACTCGTCGAATTCTCCCAGCTTTCATCGTCCTTCTACCGGTAGGTATGGCATCACTTTGGGTGGTCGGATCGATGGCTGTCCTCGGTATCAAGTGGAATGTTTTGACCGTGCTTGTGACAGCATTGACGCTCGGTATCGGAATCGATTACACGATTCACATGTGGAGGCGTATTGAGTGGGAATTGCAACGACAGGACGATCATTGGAGTGCACTGAAGACGTCGCTCGAAACAACAGGTGTTGCCTTGATGCTTTCAGCAGCGACGACCGCTGCAGGATTCCTTGTCCTCATGTTGTCACCAATGCCAGTCATCCAAGACTTTGGTCTCATCACAGCAGTGACGGTGTTCTTCTCGCTCGTCCTCGCTCTTGTCCTCCTTCCAGTCTTGCTTGAATTGGCAGCAAGAGCACAGGAAGTTGGCGAAAACGGATCTTAACTGAGTGCCTGAATCACACTGTCCATATCGAGACCTTGATCTCGAGCGACCAGCGCAAGAGCCATCCAACCAGTCACATGAACCAAAGCACGTTGCTTGCGGGTTGCTCGACGTTGAACTTCTTCAGAATCCAGTCCAGAAGCTCTTGCAATGTATTTCATCAAGCGTCGAGTTGTTGCAGCACGAGGATCGTTTGCTTCTTCCTTGAGTTGAACTGGGGTGGATTTTGCTGGTTGAGCAGCAACTTTGTCAGTTGACGTAGATTTGTCTTCTAGTTCCGATGTTGACGCTTCTGCACCCGTGTAAGGAACTGGATGAATCAGCCTTTGAGGCCTTGGATACCATCCAAGAGGCGTTACAGAGGACGAGAAATCGTCAACGGGTGAGAGATTCTCTTGACCACCAGTCAACCATCCTGAAGCGATGAGTGCTTGGACAGATGTTGCAGCCTCATCAGGCTTGAGCCACCCCATATCCAAAGAAAGAATGCGTTCAACATCCATAGCATCAAGTTCGGACTCTCCTCGAAAGCAAATAGCAAGGACACGGCGAATGTCTTCAGCATCTGCTTGTGTCACCTCATCACATCCTTGTGCAACCTTCTCAAACGAACCATCGCCGAGAATCCTCTATGTTTCGGTTGACCGTTCCACCGCAACGGGAAATTCAACGGCAAACCGAACCACATCTGAAGATGCCACACAAACCAATGTTGATTCATCCTGTTCTTGAGGCTTGCCAACCTCTGTCCAGAACGTGGTAAGTGAAGGTTCATAATCACTGGAAGAATGCACCC
>JBMYJV010000171.1:0-2743 GCA_049594755.1 Candidatus Poseidoniaceae archaeon | reverse complement strand
GCAACACCGACGCGCTTTGCAAGGCCACGTTGGCTAATACGCGCATCCTCAAGCAATGCGGCAAGGAGGGCTCGGTCGGTTGAATCAAGATCCATGCGACAACGTCATGCTTGCTCATCTTCAACGCTTCGTTCTGCTTTGCTGCGAAGTGGTAAGCGGATGTTTTGCGTCCATCCACCAAGCGTGTCAACTTCCATCTTCAATTTCAAAACCAAGCCTTGGTCGTGCCATTTCTTGAATCGAACATCGAAGCTTGTTGACGAATCCGATTCGATGGTGATTCGTTTGATACCACCTCGCATCGACCACGGTTCAGAGGCTTCGCACCCTTGGATGGCGACATCACGACGCTTGGCATCGATCTCGATGGTGATGGCTGGATCGTTTCCATCCTTCCATCGTGCTCGGATTTCAGGCAAGCCATGTTCTTGGTTGAAGGAACCACGGACCACAGAGAATACGATAACAAGGGCGACGGCGATGAACACGATCGGCGGCATGTAATCGATGAAGCCGAGTTGTTCGCTCGAGGTTGGTACCGATGTTTCGTAGAGAGCGATAACGCCAGGTGAGTCGACTGAATCCGATTCTGCACCCATGACGACGATGAGGACCTTCCATCCATAGCGTTCATCGGCAAGATCAACACCTGCTGCGAAGAGGTGTTCGTACGAAACGGTGACGTTGACTTCTGAGATGTTCCCAGCGGTTCGGAAGAAGCCAACTTCCGAGGTCAAATCACGAACAAGGTAGGACAGTTCACGACCGTGCTGATCGGTGCTGTGCTCTTCGACAAACAGGAATTGCATGATGACATCGTTGCGAAGATCAACCAGTGGTTCAACCGTCAAATTGGCGACGAGAAAGTACTGGTCTTCAAGTTCGGAGGCAATGGAGAGCGTACCTTGAACGTCGATGAGATGTTGACGTTCTTCCTCACCATTTCCATTGATGATGGAACGACTCTGATTCAACTCAACACCCATGAGTCCCGCACGAAGATTCGCATCATCATCAGGCCATGAAGAGCCGGTTTGGTCGCTGTATCGCCACCATTGCACGACGATGTCATCATCGGTTGTCTCCACACAATCGGTACATTCAACCGATGAACTAGGAAAATGTTCGACGTAGCGACGGTCAACATCGACGGGTTGCTCGACATCCCATTCGATGTGAATACTCGTCGCAGCAGATGCAAGCGGAAGCAAAGCGATGAGGAACAAGACGCTGTACGCCTTCATTCCTCTTCCTCCAAACCCAAACGAATCGACAACAAGCGTCGTTCAGCTTTGTCGAGCATCAGTGTGATCCGTGTTCCACACCATGCATTGACGATGAGCGAGCCTGTTTGATGCATGCATCGCAACAGGAAAGCGCCTTGGGGGGGTTCTTGTTGTCCAAACACCATGTCTGGTTCGAGTGCTTCATCGTTGAGAAGACGCATCAAGACATCGTGTTCGATGTGTGTGATGTTCTCGGAGAGTTGTGAATAGAGCAAAGGAATGGATTCCTGTCGAGCACGCCAGTTGCCGTTTTTGGAAACAAAAGCAGGTAGACCCACATGGAGCACTTGCAGTGGGTGGAAGGTTCCAGGCGGCCATCGATCGCCGCGTTTGTTTGGCGTTTCTTGAGCCCAAATGCGGTCATGAACAAGTTTGGGAGCCACAGCCATTCGCTTGCCCCGCTTCCACCACGAGAAGCCAGCATCGGTCAATTGACACTGTTCCATGACAATGGCGGCTTCTCTCTCTTCGGCAGCATGGACGGTGTGGCGATTGGTTCCCGGCTTGTCAAGAAGGCGTGACTCCCATCCGGATTCTTCTCGACGTTTGGCCAACTTATCGATGAACGTCTTCGCAACGCCTTCAGGCGTAGCATCTTCTCGATGGCGCAGCAAGGCCACATAGAAACCTCCAGTGTTGTTGTCTTGTGGATACAATCGACGCGTCTTTGGCAAGGCTGCAAGCAGATCTTGCTCTTTGGGTGGCATGTATCGCTCATCAAAGAACGGAACATCTTGGGGTTGTTCTGGGACCTTTCCGTTTTCATCGAGTGGCATCCATGAGGTCAAACCTTGATGCCACACCAAGCCTTCAACATTGGATTCATCGATCTCAACAACCTCCATCCATGGACACGTGCGAACCAATTCTGCGATGACTGCCTCATTTTCGACAGGGTCGATGGAACAGGTCGAATAGACCATAATGCCGCCGGGTCGAAGCAACTGCGCTCCTCTGGAGGCAATGTCAACTTGCAGTTGGAACATGGTTCGTCCACCTTTTGGCGACCAACTCCACCACACGTCCTTGTTCTTGCGAGACGTTGCACTTCCTGTACACGGTACATCAGCAACGATGGCATCGAACCCGGGTTTTGGAATGCGTCCGACGTGACGACCATCGTGTTGCGTGATCATCACGTTGTGGAGTGACAAGCGTCCACGGTTGCTGGCGAGCATGTTGACGCGACCAGAGATTGGTTCGTTGGCAACGACCACACCGCTTGGAGCCATACGTTCTGCTGCATGGGTCGCTTTCGAGCCAGGTGCTGCACAGAGGTCGAGTAAGAGCTCGTCCTGTTGGGGATTAAGCACCAGAATCGGAAGCATACTCGCCGCTTCTTGCCGAGTTACGCGCCCCGTATCGTGAAGCAAGGCGAGCAGTTCTCTCGTTCCATCGCGTGGAGCTTGACCACGAGCAAATGGAAGTTGGTATGCTTCGTTACCAACCGACCATGC
>JBMYJV010000170.1:0-2744 GCA_049594755.1 Candidatus Poseidoniaceae archaeon | reverse complement strand
CACACACGAGACATGCAATTGCTGCAATGTTGATGGCGTCTGACAACAAAAACCGAGTCCATGCAATGAGGACAAAACCCATTCCCCAAAGGACATCCATAACGGTAACATTCCCCGATGAAACGGTCTTGAGCCATGCAAGTGTAACGTAAGCAAAGACCACCAAGACGGTGATTTCGTTTGGGCCCATCATGACGAGGGTTCTGCTGGCTGTTCTTCATTGTTCATGATGATGTGGTAGCGCCAGAGGTCATCTGGCTCACCTGTGCCGTCGTATCGTCGAACGTTCACGTTCCCATCCTTTGGGAAACGTGTCATCAAGGCGCCTTCAATGATACCATCGTCGAGTTCCCACATTGGGAGGACGTCTGGATCTTCACTCGGAGGATGATCCAGGCCAACCTGTACGTGGAATACCGGGTCGATACCGTACTCGAGACGACCAAGGCCAGCAAACTCCCACCAATCCATCATCTCATCCAAAAATTCAACGTGATTTTCGATGGATCGAAGTGAAAATGCAAGTTCATGTCCTACACGGTTTCCTACTTGTCGGAGCATGCGTGATAGGTCAATACCCAAGACTT
The DNA here is from genome assembly GCA_049594755.1 of Candidatus Poseidoniaceae archaeon. Taxonomy (GTDB): domain Archaea; phylum Thermoplasmatota; class Poseidoniia; order Poseidoniales; family Poseidoniaceae; genus MGIIa-L2. The sequence continues at coordinate 2,157 of JBMYJV010000170.1, read as the reverse complement.
TGAGATTCGATAGTCGGCCCTTGGTCAGTTCTTGTCGTGCTTGATTGACTTCAGTTCCCGCTGCAAGGAAAGCATCTGGGTCGAATGGTGTGTCGTGTTCGGGTAAGTCGTCGACGCCCAGTGCACCGACGAGTGAGTCGAGGAACGAGCCTTCGCCAATGGTCAGTCGAAGTGGGTCGTGAATACGGCCTTTGGAGAATCGCGCTTCAGCAACCTCGAACTGAACGGCGTCTTCCCAGATTGTATCGATGAGGTTTTCCTGTGCCTTTGCGAATGGTTCGCTTTCGATGACCAACGCAGCATCTTCCTTACCTCGTCCAACTGGGTTCTCCTCGATGTTCAAGAATTGTACAACATGGGTGCAATCTTGCAAGAATCCTTGCGAGTCAAGGTCATCTGAGTGCTTGATTTCGATGGAATCGTGAAGTTTCTGGAAGAATCGAGTTGTTCGTCGATCGAGTTGAGCAATGACCTGGACAACGACGCCTTTTTCGGCGACCATGTTGACGGTCTCGAGCGCTTCGCTTCGGCAAAGGTGCAGGATACCGTAGCGTCCGAGAAGAAGGACCAGTCGTTCTTCTGCTTCTTCCGCCATTCGTTCTAGGCGTCGATAAATGTGACTTCGCTCCTTCAATACTGCGAAACGAGGTTCGTCTCTCTGGCGTCGGTTTGCCTCATAGGAAGCGTTTGATTCACTGATTCCTTTAGAGAGTTCATTGAAACCCTCCTCGAGATTGTCCAGCTGGCGTCGTCGCATCTCGATGATGTGCTGCAGAGCCTCGTCGACTCGAAGACTCGAGAACAACATCGGGCGATCGGCGGTTGCAGTAACGATGCCCATTTCTTGCAAGCGTGACAGGCTGTTGTATGCATCGAGGCGAGTTGTTTGAAGTTCCTTTGCGAGCTCGCTCGCTCGCATGTTGGGATTGTTGCCAAGGACCATAATGGAGCGAACCTCTCGCTCCGTCAGACCAGCCTCGTTGAGAAGACTGTCCCACATCAATCGGATCCTCCGGTTACGGATGAGAGGCTCTTGAGAATTCGAGCGACGTGACGACGTGGACGGAAGAGCCAGTCATAGACGTGATGAATGCGGTTGTCCGGTCCAATGAGGAAGCTCGACTTTGCAGGGAACATTCCGAGGTGGACAGGCACGAGGAACTTATCTGCAACGGCACGGTCAGGATCGGCAAGAAGTGGGAAAGGAAGCCCGCCGAGTTCCTTCTTGAATTTGGCATGAGACTCGCTCGTTCCCTCGCCGATTCCAATGACTTGGCATCCCGCTGAAACGAACAAGTCGTGCTGTTCTTTGAAGGTCAGACAGCCCCGCTTGCAGGTTGGAGAGCCGTCTTTGGCGTAGAAGAATAAAATCCTCCACGAACCATCGAGGCTCGAACTGTGAAATTCGTTGCCCGCATCGTCTGTGAGCGTGAATTCTGGAGCAAGTTCGCCAATCAAATCTTTGCTCACTCGCTTCGCCTCCGCCTGTGTGAGGCGGTCCGCCGTCAAAATGACTTCTCCCATGTGCATCGACCTCAGATTGGCAGAATGTGACGCATTCGCAACGCTTTTGTTCGTAGATAATCCCTGTTTTCAGAGCACATGCCAGCCTTGTGCTCGACTCGATCGACGACATTGATTCCGTGCTGCTTGAGTTGTTCGACTTTGTCCGGGTTGTTGGTCATGAGTCGGATGCTATCAACGCCCATGTCGGTGAGGATGTGAGCTGCAATGGTGTAGTCACGACCATCAGCAGGCAGGTTGAGCGCAAGGTTCGCGTCGAGCGTGTCGAGCCCACGGTCTTGGAGGTTGTAGGCTTGCATTTTGGCAAACAATCCGATGCCACGGCCTTCCTGACGGAGATACAAAACGATTCCACGTCCTTCTTTCTGGATGGTCTCCAGGGCTCGTTGCAGTTGTGGACCACAGTCGCAACGCAGACTGCCCAGTGCGTCGCCGGTGAGACACTCGGAATGTACTCGGACAATCGGAGGGGATTGGTCGTTCATGTCTCCGTAATAGATGGCAGCATGCTCGGCACCATCGCGTGGATCGACATATGAGCGAATACGGAATTCGCCGTACTTCGTCGGCAGTTTTGCATCTGCTGGAACAGCAGTAAAATTTTGTGCAAAAGGACCCTTCATGGACCATGAT
>JBMYJV010000169.1:0-2757 GCA_049594755.1 Candidatus Poseidoniaceae archaeon | reverse complement strand
GGAATCCTTCAACCACGTCTCCACACAAATTGTCAAGATCGTCGCCATCGTAATCGAGAATCGAACCTCCGTAATTGGAATGCATCACCTGACTTCGTGCTTCTGCGCTACCGTTCTTGTAAAGGAGTGGTCCAAGAGCAGTTGTACCGGATATGGGAACGATGGTTTTCAGATACTGGCTGCCTTGTGCAGCAGCTTCCCATGCAGTTGCGCCTTCGTACGATTTCCCATAGATGGCGACATGGCCATTGCTCCAATTCTGTGTTCCTAGCCATTCAACGGCCATGTGAATGCCAAGTCCTTCACCATCCCCACGATAATCAAAACATCCTGTGCTCTCTTCGGTTGCGAACACGGCCACCTGTGCAAGAGCGTAGCCATGTGGTACGAAATTGTCGTAAATGAATTCGCCACGACCAGCACTAACAACGTTGGTTGGGGATGATTGGCTTCCCGGAGACCCGTAATCGAAATATGGGCTCACGACTGCAATGACTGGGACTTGTTCACCCTCTTCTGTGTTCGATGGCAACCAATACGAGAGGTGCACTTCAGCGGTATTCGGACCACCTTCCCAAGTACCAGATGTATCAACCTCGATGTTCACTTCTTGAACGGGAAGCGGTTCGTACGGTCCATCCTCAAGCACCCGAGAGTAGGAGCCTGTCCAGTTCCATTCGAGCGTATGCCGTTCGTAGATGTCTGGGTATGTTTCAACAACCTTCTCTTTCGAGGATGGAGTTGAATCTCCAAAGCATCCTGAAAGCGTCATGCTCAGCATCATTGCTACGAGAAGAACGGCCAATCCACTCCTTCTCGCCATGTTCTATCCTCGCTGTGGTGACATAAACGGTTTGCGTCTTTTCCGCAAACTATGATTGGTGGCAGTGCTTGGGGATGAGCATGGAGGCAAGTGAAGCATGGGGCGTTCGTTGGGATGCCTCAACCTTGCCTATGGCAAAAACGTTCATGCAAGTCGCATGTCGAAAACAGAGCCTGGTTTGCCTCGCTGCTGATCGATACACAATGGCTGAATTGTTCGAGTTGCTCGAATCCGTAGGCGCTTCGATTGCAGCATTGAAAACGCACGTCGACCTCATCGATGATTGGAATATGGAAGAATGGAAGCGTTTCTGTGAACGTGCCCAAGCATTGGACCTCCTCATCTTTGAAGACAGAAAATTTGCAGACATCGGGAAAATTTCCCGGAAGCAAATGGGTGGAATCTACAACATCAAAGAGTGGAGTGACCTTGTGACAGCCCATCTCATTAGTGGACCAGATATTGTCGACGGGTTGCAAGCAGCATGGAGTGAGGCATCAAGAGAAGGCGGTGTTCTATTGCTCGCACAAATGTCTAGTCGTGGCAATCTTCTCAATCCCGAGTACACTTCAACGGTTGTCGAAGCAGGACGAGTCCATCCAGGAGTGTTTGGCTTTATTGGAAACGGATCCAATCCTAATTCTGTACGTGAATTGCGTTCGAAGGTTGGCGAAGGCAAGATGATCTGGACGCCCGGAGTCAACCTTGCGACTGGTGATGGAGAAATGGGTCAACGATACGGCGATCCATACGAAGCGGTCATGGCTGGTTCGGATTGCATCATCGTTGGGTCCGGAATTCATGGGTCGAGTGACCCCGCTGCTGCTGCAGCAGCATATGCAAAAGCGTCATGGAAAGCATTACTGGAGCGGTGAACATGGAGGCATTTCTGTTTCTGGTTGGCCTTTTCCTGTTTGCAGGTTTGCTCGCACTGCTGTACTGGGGCTATTGGAATGCCCGTAAATTGGACCGTCAGATCATGCAGGGCGATCCTTCGCTTCTCACAACAAGTACCTACCAACGTGAACAGGTCATCCAAGCCCCTCATGGCTCGACCATTATGGAAGGACAAATCGTTCAGTTGCCAGGCCAATACGTTCAACCAATCCAGGTTCATCACAATCAATTACAACAGTGAATCAAGATATCCTTGCTGGTAAGCAATACCAGCACCAAGACCTATGAGAACGAGCAACAACAGAAGTTTCCTTCCACGTTTTTTGGGACGAGCAACTTCGACGACTTCCGGTTCGATTGCGGGTAATTCTGCAATTGGTGGAAGAGTTTCGAGTGGGGGGAGTTCGGCAAGAGGAGGTAGCTGGACTTCATCTGGTTGTGGTTTAATGCGATCTTCTGGATACAATTCATCAAGGTCTTCAAGACCAGGAGCTTCGGGAATCGGCCCGAGAACTTGGTCCCAGATTTCATCCAGTTGAGCTTGGCTGACCGGTTTAGCAAGCCAACCTACGGCTCCGGCTGAGTATGTTGCATGAACGGCCAATTCGCGAAGGCGATTTGGAGCGATAAAGAGAATACGTGAGTCTCCTCCATGCTCGCGCATTTCCAAGGCTGCAAGATGGCCATCAAGTGAAGGAATGTCTAGGGACATTACGACGAGTTCTGGATCAAGTTTGATGTATTCGTCAACAGCAAGGTCGCCATCTTCGCAAACTTGTGTCGCAAATCCTCGTTTCTTGAACACTTCACGCAAGCGCATTATCGACATCTGATTGTTGTCAACAATCAACACAGTCGGCGCTTCATCTGAAGAAACTTCACTGACGTAAGACATCGCAACCATCTCTTCTGAAACAACCCTTGCTCATCAATCAACCGATGAAATGAATGGAATTCGGTCATTCTTCGCTTGAAACATCTTCAACCGGGCCTTCTCGAGGATTTTCAAAGGTTTGGCGGACGTTTTCCATGTTCGC
>JBMYJV010000168.1:0-2804 GCA_049594755.1 Candidatus Poseidoniaceae archaeon | reverse complement strand
AGGAACGAATTAAGGTTGGTCAGATTGTACAACAAGTCGTCACCGGCCTTCCGGACGAGATGGTCAATTTCGTCGAGAACAATAACGTACACGCCCTTCCTTGAATCCATGCGTCGAACGAGTTCTTTGAAGACCCGGTCGGTTGGCCAACCTGTGAAAGGAATCTCATCGATTTCATGATCCTCAAGAAGACTGTTCCCAATGTGAGAAAGGACTCGATACTGTGTGTCGATTTGACGACAGTTGACAATAACTGGCGTAATGTCACGACGCATTTGTTGGCCCTTTTCTTTGAGAAGATTTGTCACGTGAAGTGTCACTGCCGTCTTTCCTGCACCAGTCACTCCGTAGAGAATCATGTTGGATGGAATTTGACCGTTCAAAGCCTCGACAAGGTTGAACGCAATACGCTCAATTTCCTTCTCTCGGTGAGGCATGACTGCTGGTCGATGGCTGTGGTGAAGGATTTCTTTGTTTGTGAACAAACTCTGTCTGGAGAGCAATGTATCGAAGATGTTTTTCTTCAAATTTTGACCTCCTTAAATACCCCAAGTTTGGGAGGCTCTCCTCCCGCATTGGGATAGTTTCCCTGAGTCCGAGTCCCCCTCATAAGGATGTCCGTTGAAATTCTTTGGAGGCCTTTATTATGGCAGGAAATAGGATTTATTTTCAGTACAATGGTTTCAGGAAATTCCCTTATTATTGGAGAAAAAATATCTCAGTTTTTGATGGGAACCCATTCCGAATTCTGGAAATTCCAAACGTCTCCATCTTCCAAATGATGAACATTTTCTGGATGGTTCGGGAGTACGTCCGTCAGGATTGGCTCAAACCCAGATTGAGGCGTATCAACGAAGGTGTGGGTGATGAGGAGTTTGACATGTGATTGTCGTTCAGCCAGAGATTGTATGTCGTCTGGTTTGTGGTGGTGATCGGATGGAACCCATTGTGGGAACCCCATTTCGACAACAGCAAGTTGGGACCGTTCGATCGCATGTTCAAGATTTTCACAAGGTCCGGAATCTCCCGAATGAACAAAAGAGCATCCATCAGCATGCTCAAAGCGATAGCCGAATGGATCGACAGCATCATCGTGGTGAACTCGGAAGCGTTCCCAGTTCCATCCATCGATTGTTCCGGAGTCTGTTTCGATGAATGTGACATTGTCAAGAGCATCATCCAAGCTTCCGGGAAAAGCGAGGTTGCACAGCGTCTTCAATCGCGCCTTGACTCCACTTGAACCAACAATGGTGAGATGGGCATTGCCTTCGCGATCGGAGATGTATTTCTTCTCAAGGAGGAGGAAGGGCAAACCAAACACGTGGTCACCGTGAAGATGTGTGATGAAGATGGTTTCAATCTCAGCGGGTGAGATGCCAGCACGACGTAAGCTCAGCAGGGCAGTAGGTGGCGCATCGATGATGTGTTTTCCGTCAAAGATGAGAAAGGAATGATGACGCTGATGCGGTAAGAATGCGTTTCCAGTACCGAGCATTCGAATCGCGTGGGTCATGATTCGTGCTGACTTGTCGACTCTTTCAACCCTATGATGCAAGACTATGGACGTTAGAGAATGATGATAAGTAGGCCACAATTGGAAAAAATTGTCGCGACATATGAGGTGTAACCATGAGCAACTGGTCCGCAAAAAACCCATACAATTCGAAGATTACAGAAAACTACGTTCTCAATGGAGAAGGTTCTCGAAAGGAAACGCGCCACATCGTCTTTGACTTGGGCGATTCAGGCCTTGATTACAAAGTCGGAGACGCTCTCGGGGTCCTACCTGAAAACCCTCCACACATCGTTGAGGAACTGATTGAAGTCCAAGGATGGGACCGTGATCAAATCGTCGCTTCCCACAAAGGTGAGAAAGACCTCTACACGGCGCTCAAGAAAGACTACGAAGTCCACATGGCCAACAAGAAATTCGTTCAATCGCTCACCGACAAAATCGTATCTTCTGGTATGTCCATTTCCATGAACATCGTCAAGCGAAGCCGTGACAACATGGACTGGTCAAGTACCTCTGAAGGCGATTTGCCACCTGGTCTCAACTCCAGTTTGCCTTCCGATGATCCTGCTTCGAAGGTCAAGGCCATTGTTGCTGATGCAAAGGCCATCGAAGATTACCTATGGACACGAGACTACGTTGACATCATGCGTGAATTCAACGTCAAGTACTCGCCGGAAGAATTCCTCGAACTTGCCGATCGACTCAAGCCGCGTCTCTACTCCATCGCTTCATCGCACGATGCGCATCCAGGATTTGTCGAATTGACCGTCGGTATTGTTCGCTTCAATTACCATGACCGCCAGCGTGGGGGATTGTGCACACAATACATGGCCGATGAGGTTGTCATGAACAAGACCGATGTTGGCGTCTTCATGTCTCCAACCAAGTCGTTCATTCTCCCAGAAGACCCGAACACGGACATCATCATGGTAGGTCCAGGTACGGGTATTGCACCATTCCGTGCCTTCATGGAACAGCGTGTCCATGACAACGCACCCGGTCGAAACTGGTTGTTCTTTGGTGATCAATCAGAGAAAACAGAGTACTACTACAAGGATGAAATCGAAGGTTGGCTTGATGGTGGCCACATGTACAAGTTTACCACAGCATGGTCTCGTGACCAAGAGGAGAAAATCTACGTTCAACATCGTTTGAAAGAACACGGTGCTGAAGTATGGGAGTGGTTTGAAAATGGAGCCTACTTCTACATCTGTGGTGACAAGCAGTACATGGCAAAGGACGTTCATCGAGCTCTCATAGAGATCGCCATTGAGCACGGTGGAATGTC
>JBMYJV010000167.1:0-2830 GCA_049594755.1 Candidatus Poseidoniaceae archaeon | reverse complement strand
GTCGAGAAGTTGGTTAACACGAGCTTCACGGTATTCCTTTTGTTGCCCAGCTGCGAATTTCTTCTGCAACCACTCGTACGCTTCAGGCTCACTCTTGACTTCGAACTCTACGTTGTCGTTAACTTCGTTGATGTTTGCAACGATGAACTTGAACGTCTCTTGTGGCCCGGAAATTGCGGTAAAGACTTCTTGATCGTTTTCGATACCAAGGGCACGCATGAGGAGAACAACAGGAATCGGGGTGGTTCCAGCTGTGCTAACCTTGACCATGAGCATACCATCTCGGCGCTTTTCAACGGTGAGCGGCTTACGCATACCGTTCTTTTGCGAGAAGATCTTTGCAACTTCGGTTCGCTTTGCGGTTCGCTTGTTGATTTCAACCGTTACACGGTTTGGTGCAAGGTCTTCCATCGAGATAAGAACACGCTCGGTTCCGTTGATGATGAAGTAGCCACCAGGGTCGAGAGGGTCTTCGCCCTTGTCTCGCAGAAGGTTGGCAAGAAGCGCAGCATCTTCAGGAGACTTTGTCGGCTCAAGGGTACGTCCATCGGCGATGTGGCTTGGGTGGAGGTGACATCGTCGAGAGCGAACCATGATTGGGATGGCTCCAACTTGGACACCCTCTTCAGGGAAGGAGGCGACACCATTGCGGTAAATGGTGAAGTCGATGGTGACCGGTGATTGATAGGTCAACTTTCGCAGTCGGCATTCCATTGGCGAAGCGTTGTGGTAGGAACCGTTAGCTTCTCGGATGTTTGGCGCACCGAGTGTGATGTTCTTCATTCGAATGACGATGTCTTGATCTGCAACGTCGAGTTTGATGTAACCGCCGAGGTCGTCGATGATTTCTTCATCGGTACCGACACGAATGTTTCGAATAATCCGCTCCATTCGTGACAATTGGTTATCGGTGGAAGGAATGCAGTCGTTGTAGGAAGCAAGTTGGTGGTTGACAAGGCTTCGTTCTCGGAAAAATGATTCAATAATTTCTTGCATAACATCAACTCCAGGTTTCAACTGCCCTCCACGATGAGGCGATAGGCTACTGCACTACCAGCAGACTTTGAGCGGCGTACGACCTTCAAAACGCGGTCAGCAATCCAACCGGCCGCCAGTGGACGATGGTCAGGATTGGATGCAAGAGCAGCATTGTCGACGATTTCCGCTGCTTCCTTGATGGCTTGGACAACAGGGTCCGAAATGAGAACCTTTGGCAGCAACTCCTTTGCGAGGCGAGGGTTACCGTCTTCGTCCACTTCTTCGAGGCCCCATGGAGAGAGTTCGTCTCGTTCGATAGCGTATTGTTCGTCAGCAGTGATGTTTGCATCACCGAGGAGTTCTTGATGGGGAACCAACTCATGGTTCAGAGGATTGAATCGGATGGTTGCTTCTGGACGGTCGAACTCGTCCAAAGCCTTGGAGGAAATGGTGATTTTCTTGCTCTTCTTAATTCGAGAGCGTCGGTTGCCTTGATCGGCAATAATTTGCATAATTTTGGTGAAAGATTCACTGTCTTTGGCGATACCGAGAATCTTTGCGATTTCATCGGCAGGCATACTTTTGATGTCGGCCATGTTGCGGTCCGTAGCCAGTTTGTGAGCGTATTCGTCGGAGACTCCGAGTTCGATTAACCGTTTTTTTGTTGCGCTCTTTACTACCATCCAACGTCACCCCGCACCGCCCTCAACGTTGCACTGCGGCGCAGTAGGCGGGCCCGACGGGGTTCGAACCCGCGACCATCGGGTTAAAAGCCCGACGCTCTACCTGACTGAGCTACAGGCCCAACGTTGCTTCTTGGGCTTTCAATCCGAACTACCCTCCCTTCTTATACTTTACCGATGAAAAAACTCACTTCGATAGATGTGAGAAACGCTCTTTTAGGACCGTTGCTTGATTTCCTTTGAGGACCGAAATGTTCGAACCTGAAAACGCCCAAAATGAGATTCAATTTTTGAATCGAAATGATGGTCAAGTTCGAACGTGGAATTCTCTGGAACTGTTCATCCCACCGACCGTCTATCCGCCAAGGGAAGATACCGATTTATTGAACGAGGTCTTGAAGACCATTCCACCATTTGGAACGAAGAATCTTCTCGAGATTGGTTCAGGATCGGGCGCTCTTTCAATCAATGCTGCAACGTTGGGATGGAATGTTGACGCCTGTGACATCAACCCATTCGCTGTAGCAGCCACACGACATAACGCAGCAGAAGCAGGAGTTGAAATCAGCGTGAGCGAAGGTGGAATCGGCCCTCAAGGCGAGCAATCTTACGCATGGCAACCAGGTACATACGACGTTGTACTGTGGAATATGCCTTACATCTCTCCAGACGAAATCGGTGATCAAGTTCTTGGACCACTTGAGGAGGCTGCCTTAATCGATACACACCCCGAGGGTTTGCTGACTGTGTTTGCACGAACGATGGCCAACAATCTTTTGTGCAAAATGAATGGTATTGCTTTGCTCGTTTGCCGAGATCATGTTGGCTGGCGGCGTAGTATCGACATTTTACGACAGCACGGTCTTGCTGCTCGAATTGTTCGAACGCACACGTTCGATGATGATGAAGCCATACACGTGCTTGCTGCATGGCACCCGTTCGTTGCGAACAAGCATCATCGAGTTCGTGAAATCGATTCGACCAATGCTGAATTGCTGCGGGGCCAATACGCACCAGGTGACTCGCTGACTGCTCAGATACAAACCTACGGCAGAGGACGTCACGGACGAAGTTGGCAAGACCATCCGCAGTCGTTCAAGAGCTCGTGGGTTCTTGACGAAAAAGACCTTTCTTCCATCAACCTCAAGATGCAGTTGTACGTTGCACAC
>JBMYJV010000166.1:0-2933 GCA_049594755.1 Candidatus Poseidoniaceae archaeon | reverse complement strand
GAATTCTCAAGCCAGAAAAACAAATCCACGGTGAGGGATTGTTCGCTGTCGGGGCAAACGAAGCGGCTCGCAAGCGGCTGAAGACACTCGATCTACAATCAATACAGCGCGGCGTCGTATCCGGCATTACCGGGTTCCTTCTCAGTGAAGGTGATCGGCTCAATCTGGACATTACGGCGCTCTTGTCAGAAGCAAGTCCAATGTATCCTGATGTTCGTGCAGCAGCTGTCGCCATCGAAGCCATTACAGAGATGACAGGCAAAGAAATCCCTCTCTCAAAAATGCTTGAGAATGCTCGTAGTATCGAACAATCTGTTCAAGAAATCATTGAGAGCGCAACTCCGTTGCTGCCTTCACCTGATGAAGAGATCAATGACCCTTCATTCGGTTGATTGCAAGGACTGCATGATTTCGATGACCGCTTCAAACGGTGCTAAGGTTGCAACAAATGGGCGTAAGTCAGGTACTCGTGCAGTCAAATGCCCTGCTTCATTGAGGGCACTGATGAGCCGTTCCATGGTCGGTAGTGAACCCACATTTGCGAAGCGTGGAAGTTCGTCAAAAGCCAGCAGCAAGTGATCTCGTGACAACAACGGTGCTGCTCGTGCAATGTGGCGGACAGACCGCCGTATTTCCCGTTCAGCATAGAGTTGGTCCGCTTCCGTCCATTCGAGGCCGAGCGCTGCCCCACGCTCGATATCAGTGGACGTAGCCAAGCATGTTTCAACGGCCTTATCCTCCGTCATTCGTGAACAGATGTCCTCGTTCCACAATGGACCAATCCACATTGGTCCACTCGCGTGTTCCAATTGTTCTGGAGTAGGGTGAGTTGTGAACAAGTATGGTTTGTCTTTTGTTCGAACTCTCCAACCCATCAATTCTCTATTTCGATCAGCACCTTGTTTGCTTTTTCGAACCAGGACGGATACCCGAACATGATGTCCATCAAACAAAGCCAAGATTGGTTCAATGGCTCGATCAAGTTGAGCAGCTCTTGTCGCAATGGTCCCGAGTAGCACACGAACTGCATCATCATGCGCATACAAATCGACGATGCCTTTGTGACCATATCGACGCATACCAGACGATGCAGATGATCCAGTTAGTGCTGCAGTGTCGGTCGCTGTTACCTCAAGGACACCAACTCTTCCCAAGGCCTGAAGGGCTCCATCGATGAACGTGATTGGAGAACCGAATGGGTCGACATCAATCCATTGGAACGAGCCTTGAACCATGGCCATCCGGGCATCGTAACATTGGAATTTGATTCCACTTTTCTCGATGAATTCAGGCTGGATTTGTTCATCGTCGACCTGCGAGACATGTTCAATCTCTTCATCGGAGGCCATCGAAGCCAAAGCCCAGTCAAGAGCACTTTTGTCCAAATCATTGGCAGTTATATGGAGTCGAGATTGGTGGTCAGGTGCAATTTCGTTTCTCCATCGACGGACACGAATTCCTGTAGCACATAGTGCATCCAATGCTCGAATGGGGCGGTCACCGTTGATCCAACCATGTTGTAAAGCATCTTGCAACAACAAGACAGAGCGTGTACGAGCAGGAGCCATTGCCGGATTCATGAATCCAGTCCCCGACTTTGCCGCTGGACCTCTCGGCATGTGCGTGGGGCGAGGCTGACCCTCTTTGAGATGCACAAACGTTCGTCCTTCGCACCAAATGTGACCAGGCCAATCGTTTGGCGATTCATTGCCTGTGAAGGATTCGCCCATGGTAGGACGAGATGATTCATCTTCTTGACCGCACCGCTTCAATAATGTTCGAAGTAAATCTCTGGATTTGAATGCGTAACCTTGTGCGCATCATCATGAACGTAACCAATGACGGTAGCGTTTGGTTCGTGCTGTTGAATGAAGGATAGGATGACATCTGCTTGGTCTTTTGCCACGGCAAGAACCATCCCTAGGCCCATGTTGAAGGTTCGATGCATCTCCAAATCGGTCACGTTTCCTTGAGACTGCAGCCATGTGAATTCAGGGGGTACTGGCATCGGTGTTTCGATGTGCCACCCAAGCGTATCATGCAGGCGGAGAAGATTGGACAGGCCGCCACCTGTGATGTGTGCAATTCCGTGGACTGCATGAACCGAACCTTGGGCAGATTTCAGATGGTTGAGCAATCCGACAACAGAAGAGCAGTAGATTTTGGTTGGAATAAGGAGGACGTCTGCCAGCATAGGGCTTTCTGATATCTCTCGTCCGGAGAATTCAGCGCTGAAAGGGCATGTATCGGTGTATGTCAAGCCCGTGCGATCGATGATGTTACGAACAAGAGAAAATCCGTTTGAGTGAATGCCAGATGATGGTAGTCCGATGAGCACATCACCTGGTTCCAAGCGCTCTCCAGTAATGGCTGAGTCCTTGTCAAGGAATCCGAGTGCAGTACCGGAAAGATCGAGTTCTGTAACAATTCCAGGAAGCGAGGCAGTCTCTCCACCGGCGAGTGTAACATTCGCCAATTCACATGCCTTTGCGAGAGAAGCGCCGACTGCAGCGTGTACTTCAGGATCTGGTTTTGGAACTGCAATGTAGTCAACAAACGCGATGGGTTCAGCACCGACACACAACAAATCATTGACGTTCATCGCCATACAATCGATACCGACACTGTCCCAATTCTTGACTGCAGTTGCAATCTGCAGCTTGCTCCCAACGCCATCTGTTGCCATCGCCAAAAGGTGATTACCAAATTCAATCAATCCACCAAAACCGCCAGGCAAGTCAACAGGCGCTCCAGGTGTTCCAGCTTTTCGAGTTGAACGCTGAAGCGAACCGATGAGCGAGGCGACGGCTGCACCTTCAAGATCGATATCGACGCCGCTTGAGGCATAATCCATAGGGTCGCTCATGGATTTACCAATGCAAGACCATTCATGAATCAATCGTCTCGCCAATCAACAATTGAGCAGCGTCAAT
>JBMYJV010000165.1:0-2938 GCA_049594755.1 Candidatus Poseidoniaceae archaeon | reverse complement strand
CAACATTCCTCTATGATTGGTTGACCTTTGCTTCTGCACGTGCCAGCAATCCACCCGATGATGATTCGGGAGCAGGTTGCTGCGGTGGCTTTCTGAATTGAAGCAAAAGCCAACCAACAATCGCTGCAAGTGGAACAATGATGATGGCTGCAACAAAGGTGCCATTGGAACTTGACTCCGAATCGTCACCGCCATTGGTGTTCTCAGGAGTTGTAGCTTCAATTCGAATAGAATTCAATCGGACCACAACATCTGGAAATTCCGAATCGCGTGCGATGATGTCGATGTTGATGATCGAACCTGGCTCGAAGGCAATGGCGTTGATTTCCGTGCAGGCCCCCATCTCGCTACATTCACGAGAGCCATTCGACCTCACTCCATTGATCTGGATTTCGACATCCATTTCATCACCATCAGCATCGTACCAGTCCCATGCCACACGTAGAGTGGATGCATCAGGAGTCGATGCGGAAGCATTGCCAATCGTTGGCTGATCGGGCATTGGTTCAATACTCACATTGAGCAATTTCGAATACGTCGTCGTTCCGTCGGTGACGTTCAACCACCACATTTCATCCGTACCCCACGCGTCCATAAGTGCAGAGAGAAGCAGTTCCACTCCAGATACCGCGGCTGCAACAATGGATTCACCGCTTGGTTCAACCGTCCAAGTCAACGCATCGCCATCAACATCCGATGCAAATTCGGAAAGGTCGATGAGTAAGGTTTCTTCTTCTTGCATCGAAACAGACCATGCAGTCTCATCAACAACAAAATCGTCGTCCACTGCCTCGATACGAAGTGGGACGTCTGCGATAATTGGAGAATTGAATCCATCCGAAATGGAAAGTTGGAGGACTTCAGCACCGTTTGCATCAGGAAGCGGCGTGAATTCGATGATCGGCAAATCACTGGATACACTCCACGATACTGCATCTCCGGTTCCCTGAGGCGCTCCGTTGATGAGCACTGTCAACGGTTGTTGTTCTGGATCGAAGAAGTAATTTTCGTAGTTGAGGTACAAGGAAGCTCCATCCTCAATCAAGGTTTGCTGTTCAATGGTTGAAAGTTGTATGATCGGGTCATTGACTGGCAAGATGCTCGCATTGAGCGTCACGTTTGCTTGATCGAGAATGTCTCCATCAGCTTCCATCACGAGATTGACCTTGGTCGTTCCTTCCCATTCTTCATCGACGGAGTGATACAGTGTGAGCGATAAGCCATCCGGACTGATAACAGCCGCAAAGTGCGATTGATTTTCGAAAAGCGTTGCGCCTGTGATGCGAATGATTTGCCCATCAGGATCGCTTGCAACGTCCGATGCATTGAGGACGACCGAACCTCGCTGCGGAATGAAAAGTTCAGGCAACGGATCGACAAATTCAATTGGATCGTTTGTTCGAATGAAATCAAAACTGGCAAATCCAGTTCCACCCTCAACAGCAACAACCAATCTCAATTCATGTTGACCAGGAGATATTCCTTCCATTGGCACTGTGCAAAACACATTGTCATTGGAAATCGTTGCTTGGTATGCAGTCGTGTTGTCGAGGAGGCAATGAGCCTCGACGGTCCACATCGAAGGTAAATCGGCATACACATCACCGTTTCTCATGGACCATAGCGCCTCAAAGGTCGCATCATCCTGTGGCCCGAAAACCGTTCCATTAAGACTCGTAACGTTGGAAATCCGAATCAGTTTTGCATCATCCAACAACTCATCTACGTAACCATTCGAATCCGAGGATGAGTACAGATTGTTCTCTCGATTGAATGCATCTCGAAACTTAGAATGGTCACCACGCAACGTCAAATCGAAGTAAGGCAAAATATGCTCCATAGCATGGTCGATTTGTTCCTCTTGTGTTAAGGATGCATCACCATCGTTGAAGTCTTCCAAGAACGAGGATGTATCTTGATACTGATAGTGATTGGCTCCTAGAGAGTGGAGGATTTGCCATGCGAGTCCGTCCACATTCTCCAATACAGGAATGACGTTCTCCGTTGCCGGGGCAATCTCATCGGCGCTTCCCGTGATGTACAATGCGATGTTCGGCATGGCTCCACTTGTGACCAGTGGATCTTGAACTGAATCAACTTGCATAGCTAGTCCGACCAGTGCGCGAGGGGGTTGAAGCGTTTCTTCAGCAACCAAATTATCCCAATTGATGTAGACGTTGGTAGCATAGACTGCACCGTATCCATGACCAATAAGACCCCAGTGTTGCTCGTCGACAGAACCGTACATTCCCAGAACGATATCGTTGGTTTGATTGGCTTGATTCATCCAAGATTGAACATCGAGTATGGCACCAATCAGACTCTGCCAGGTTGGATTTGTTTCGCTGTTGATTTCAGTATGGATGTAAACCATGGTCCCACGTTGAGCAATTCGAGTTGAAATGAGCATGTAGTTGTCAGGGGATTCATTCTCATCAATGAGCAGCAAGACCCACGGGAACGGTCCATTTCCAGCCATCTCTTGTCCTTCACCGCTGTTGAGAGCAGGGTAGACCAATCGGTGTTCTTCCTCGAAGGTACCACCCTGCTGGGCGAAGTCAACGTAACCCACTGGAAAATCAACGCCTGTGTGCGATGGCTGGAAGTTTTGATCTTCTTCAGGAACTGCTGCGGTATTCGAAATTGTTGAGAGAAGGAGCAAACACATGAGGGCAAGCGCTCTCTCTCTCATGCAAGTCGGTTCTCGTTGAGACATTTGATTGTTGCATTCGATTGCGTCAATATTGTTCCAATTTACATTCAACAACAACCAACCATGTCATCAATTGTTCAAGGGTCGGTAGCTGGTCTGAGAAGTGGGGCGTCCACAAACTGCGCCAACATTCGAGATGTTGTGCTGCGAGCATCCATCGTCCATCAATGACGTCACTGACGGTCGAGAGATACTCCATTCGTTCATCGATTGTGCCACTGAGTG
>JBMYJV010000164.1:0-2997 GCA_049594755.1 Candidatus Poseidoniaceae archaeon | reverse complement strand
CAAGCGGTAATGCATCCAAGGCAACGTCAATCGTTGAGGCGGTTACAAACGAAACGTCTGGTAGGTCTGGGATGAGTTTCTTCGCCTGTCCATAGCCACAAGCAAGGATGATGACATCCGTCTCAACATGTCGGCCATCAGCGAGATGCACCTTGTGTTTCTCGACCTTGACAACATTCGCTCCTGTTTCGATTGGAATGCCTACTTCATCGAGTGTGACTGCGAGTCGCCCGACCAATCCGGACCATCCTTCTTTCAAGACCAAAAGTTGACTGTTGAGCAATGCTCTGCTTCGACGTTCATCTTTGAGCCCCCAAGAAGCAATGTGTTCACTGGCCTGAACAGATGGGTGTTCGAGGTTGTAGCTTTTGACCGCTCTTCGATACATCGCTGCATCCATCATTGGTTTACGGGGTTGCATCATACCTTGCCCGAGAATTTCGAGACGGTGTGGACGCAATGGCAAAACGGACGGTTTGACTTTGCTCACTTTGCGAACCAGTTGATGCAATGAGCCTTTCTTCAACAGAAAATGGGGACCGTAGCCGATCGGAAAACCATCCCGCGATTCACTTGAAGCACGACCTCCTATGGACGGCCTTTTCTCTAGCACGACCACGTGGTGACCTCGAACTGAGGCTTCCATGGCCACCGAAAGGCCAGAAAGTCCTGCACCAACAACAAGGACCCTGGCCATAGAGGGCCCAAGCGGTCCACTTCATCAATCCCTACGCGACAACAGTTTGCTTGAAGTCCTCATAGACCTAGCATATTCCATGGGCGAGCGCGCGATGTTGCCTCACGACCGTGGCCATCTCCTGTGGACTTCCGAAGATGGAGCAAGCCGTATGCTCACATCCAGCATGGACCGTTGGACTACAGCGATTGTAGGCGATGATGGCATTGATGGACCCGTTATGGGATTCGGCGAAAAGGTCACAGCACACGTAACATCGAGAGCTGATGGTACCATTGCTGGCGCTGCAGCCGTCGATTACATGCTGCAAATTTGGGCTCCAAGCCTCTCAACATCATGGAAAGCCGGAGATGGTCGACGTGTCAGTGAGGGCGATATCATCGTTGAGATCAGTGGTGACTCAGAATCAATTCTTCGTATGGAACGTTCAATCCTCAATTTGCTTGGACAACTCTCAGGTATTGCTACCAATGCAGCGCATTGGGCAACAATCGCTCCAAGGCAAGTAGCCGCTACACGCAAGACAGTTTGGGGTATGCTCGACAAATGGGCCGTTCACCTCGGTGGAGGATTGACACATCGACTCAACAAAGACGATGCGACCATGATCAAAGAAAACGATCTCGCCGTATCTGGTGAAGGTGGCATGCAAGCCATTGTTCAACTGCTGTCAACGATGGATGTCGCTGAATGTGGAGCCTTCCTTGAACTAGAAGTGACCAATGAGAAAGACGCTATCGTCGCTGCAACGACATGGAAGCAGCGACAAGAAAGTGAATCGCTACCACAACTTGTGCTCATGTTGGACAACTTTGGTCCGGAACGAAGCAAAGAGATGGTTGGCGAACTCACCGATATGGGATTGCGTGATGCAGTCGTTCTCGAGGCAAGTGGAAACATCGTCTTTGATGATTTGGAAGCATGGCGTGAATGCGGTGTCGATGTTCTCTCAACAAGTGCCATCAATCGAGGAACTGCTCCTCTCGATATCAGCATGCTCATCGACCAATGAGGTGGACCCATGGATCATGCTGCCGACCCATCCCATCCACGTTATCGTTCGTTGTTGATGCGTCATCGTCTCGAAGTTGCAGCCAAGAAAGGCATGCTTGCTGATTCAGCCATGATCGCTCATGGCCGTGGAGAAGCCTACGATTATCTCCTTGGTGAGACAACCATTCCGAGCGCCGATGTTGCGGCACAAGTCGCACTTCAAGCCTTGATGCAAGCAACACATCCTGTGCTTTCTGTGAACGGGAATGTCGTTGCTCTCGCCGGTGATGAAATGCTCAGACTTGCCGATAAGATTGGCTGCCCACTCGAAGTCAACATCTTCTATCGAACGCCTGAACGAATGGAAGCCTTACTCACAGATTTGAACGAGAGAAAAGAGCGAATGGGGCTGAATGTGGACATTCTTGGCGCTAACCCAGATGCAGTTATTCCTGGTCTCAAAGGACCTCGTGCGAGATGCGAATCAAAGGGGATCCTACAAGCTGATGCCATTCTCGTACCACTCGAGGATGGAGACCGCTGCGAAGCCCTTGTTGCCATGGGCAAGACAGTGATTGTCATCGATCTCAATCCACTCTCACGGTCGTCGCAACGTGGAAGCATCACCATTGTGGACGAATTGTCTCGATGCTTGGAAAACATGCTTACCATGGAGACGGATACGCTGCCCTCTCTCGATTCATACAATCATTTGCAGACACTGCAAGACGCACTCAACGCCATCGTTGATGGAATGAAAAACAAATTCTCTGAAGCAAAAGAATGATTCTTTCGAGAATTCATTGGGAAGGCTTCAAAGGCCGTCAAGTCAGAGAGTTCACCATGAGTGAGGACGGTCAAGAAACTCGCGGACTGATTGATGTCAACGCGCTTCCAGAACCTGTTCGCCGCATGGCTGAGGTCATGACAGGACTCGATCCTGAATGGACCATCGACGGCTGGCTAACACAACAAGCAGAGCAAACGCTTGCACTGCTTCGTCATGATCTCAAGCGAGAACGATTGCTCTTAGAACAACGCAAGTTCCGTCTCGATGATTTGGAGCGACGAATCAACCCTGATCAAGAGAAAGACGAGCATCAAATGTCCATTTTCGACTGTTTTGGATTGGATGAGGACAATACCTTCACTGGACTTTCACAACGTGGTGAAAAGCAACGTATCGAGGAGGGAGAAGCACATGGTGCTGAAGCCTTCATCGAACTCCTACCTGATGATCAAGTCGATGACCCGCTCCTCGCAGTTGCGTGTCAACTCGTGGTCATGATTGTCGATGGTGAAATTGA